>CAZHVB010000001.1:0-2075 GCA_964535365.1 uncultured Candidatus Saccharibacteria bacterium
CGTAGCCCATGTCTGACGGACGGCGTAGCGCGATCGCCCATGTCGCCATCCAGCTCAGCACGCGGGGTTAGGGCGGCAACCGAATCAATCACAATCACATCCAAAGCGTTAGAGCGCACCAAGGTTTCCACAATATCCAGAGCCTGTTCACCGCTATCGGGCTGGCTTAACAATAAATCATCTAACTTGACGCCAATCTTTTTAGCATACTCAGGATCAAGAGCGTGCTCGGCATCAATGAAAGCCGCCTGGCCGTTCGATTTTTGGACCTGGGCAATCACATGCAGTGCTAGCGTGGTTTTACCGCTAGCCTCAGGGCCATAGATTTCAATCACGCGGCCTTTAGGTACACCGCCGCCGAGCGCTAAATCTAGCGACAGGCTACCGGTTGGAATAGTTTCAACGTCAATGTGGTGACTTTCGCCGAGCCGCATAATTGAACCGCTGCCGAACTGTTTTTCGATTTGAGTGACCGCTAGCTTCAGCGCTTCCAGCCGCTGCTTGCTATTTTCTGCCATAACCTCTCCTTTGGACTTTATTGTAACATCACGATTTCAAGCCAAAAAGCACAAGCGTATACGATATAATGGCCTTATGATTTTGTCTGATACGACCATCAAGGACTTGTTGGTTCAATCCCATAAGCTACCGGCCGATAAAGCCGCTGAACTGGCTGAGGCAGCTACCAAAAATCATGAATCGCTCCAAGACGTGGTTTTAAAGCGCAAGCTTGTCAGTGAAAAAGACTTAACTAAGTTTTACGCTGCTACTATTAAGGCTAAGTTCATTGAATTAGCCAACATTAAAGTCGATCCAAAACTACTGGGGCTTATACCAGAACGCATCGCGCGGCGCTACCAAGCTGTGGTGTTTGGCGGCGATAAAAGTAAATATAAATTGGCGATCGCCGACCCGGAAGACCTGCCGGCGGTTGACGCCTTGGAAAAACTGCTGGGTAAATCCAAAGTTGAAGTTTACATAGCCCCCAAGACCGACATTGGCCACATTTTGGATCAGTACAAAGGGGAGCTAGAAAGCGAAATCACCAAGGTTATTCCTGAAGTCCATGAAGAAACTGAAGAGGTTAGTGCTGACGAAGTAGCCGAAGATTCACCGGTAGCTAAAACTGTGAATTTAATTATCGAATACGCTATCAAATCCCAAGCTAGCGATATCCACATTGAGCCGCGCGAGGATACTATCCAGGTGCGTTACCGAATTGACGGCGTACTGCGCGAAGCAGACCGCTTGCCGCGTAAAATTTTGGCTTCCCTAGCCAGCCGCATTAAGATTATGTCTAATTTAAAAATTGACGAGCACCGCCAACCTCAGGACGGTCGTTTTAAAATTGTGGATGGTGATTCCACGATCGCGATCCGCGTTTCAGTGATGCCGGTGATGGATGGTGAGAAAATCGTGATGCGCCTATTGGATGAATCGAGCCGAGCTTTAACCCTTGAGGAACTGGGCTTTAATAGTGTGGCACTAGATCGCATGCAAAAAGCTATGGCCCAACCACACGGCATGATTTTGGTAACTGGGCCGACGGGCTCTGGCAAATCGACAACGCTTTATAGCGCGTTGTCGATGCTGAATACGGCTCAAGTCAACATCGCGACGATTGAAGATCCGGTGGAATACCGCATTACTGGTGCTAACCAGACACAAGTTAACCCTAAAGCCGGTATGACTTTTGCCTCGGGTTTGCGATCGCTGTTGCGCCAAGATCCAGACATTATGATGGTGGGCGAGATTCGCGACAAAGAGACGGCCGATTTAGCCATCCAGGCGGCACTAACAGGCCACTTAGTGTTGTCTACCCTGCATACCAACAATGCCGCCACTACTCTACCCCGTTTACTTGATATGGGGGCGGAACCATTTTTGATCGCTTCAACGGTGGCTTCTACTAAAGTATCAGGTAAATGTTTTTCATTTCTTGCATACGCTTTTTTCACATAATTTTCGACTTCATTTAAGGGTGCTGCATAATACGCTAAGCTTAAAATTTCTTGTTTTAAAGACGGCGTCCAAAACTTTGTTTGAGGTGCTTCAAGTCTTTTAGAGTCGAATGC
>CAZHVB010000001.1:2085-18885 GCA_964535365.1 uncultured Candidatus Saccharibacteria bacterium
CGCTTCAACCGTGCGGGTAGCAGTTGGTCAAAGGCTGGTACGGCGGCTGTGCCCAACCTGCCGGACGGTTTATGAACCAAACGAGACAGAAACAGCACAACTAAAACAACAATTTCAAATTGACCAGGCGGTGGTTCTACTAAAACCAGCGCCACCTGCCGAATCGAAAGGTCCAGCCCCTGCTAGGGATGGGCAGTCGGGCAGTATTCAAGAATTAATGGCTGAAGCCTTATCTAAATTCGCCCATGGCTCTAAGTATCAATTGTGGAAAGCCGGGCAGGGCTGCGAGGCTTGTGACGGCAGCGGCTACAAGGGACGTCTTGGTATCTATGAAGTGCTTGAGATTAATGAGGCGATTTCCAAATTGATTATTGGCCACGCCGTCAGTGACGCACTGCAAACTGAAGCTGTTAAAGAAGGTATGATCACCATGCAAACCGATGGTTTTATTAAAGCCCTAGCCGGCCTGACCACGGTTGAAGAAGTGCTGCGTGTAACACGGGAGTAAACTATGCCGAACTTTCGCTACACCGCTAAAGCCACCGATAACCGCATGCAATCTGGCACCATGGTGGCAACCGATCGAGCCTCGGTATTTAAAGCGCTAGCCGAGCGCAAATTAGTGCCAGTCGTGGTTAAGGAAGCCGAAGCCGATAAGCGCTCGTTACTTTCAAGACTGCCCTTCATTAAGCCGAAGGTTAAGACTAAAGACCTAGTGATTATGACTCGGCAACTCTCTACCATGGTCAACGCCGGCGTGCCGCTAGTCAAAAGCCTAGTGACACTTAAGGCCCAGACCGAATCGGTGCCATTAAAGCGGGTGGTTGATAAAGTGATGGCTAATGTTGAGGGCGGAGGCGCTTTATCAGACGCTTTGGCTGAGCATCCTAAAGTTTTTTCGGTGGTCTATATTAACATGGTTAAGGCCGGCGAAACCGGTGGTATCCTAGATAAGATTTTGGACCGGCTAGCCTTTCAACTAGAAAAAGACAGCAACATTAAAGGCAAAGTCCGCGGTGCTATGGTCTATCCATCGGTAATTTTAGTGATAACTTTGGCGGCCTTTTATTTCTTAATGACCGGAATTGTACCTAAGTTAAAATCAATTTTTGATGAATTCGGCGGTACGCTGCCGCTTTATACGCGCGTACTACTAGGTATAAGTAACGTCCTACAGCACTTTGGTTGGCTGATTATACTTCTGCTAATCGGGGCTGGCTTTGTCTTCAGGCGGGTCATTCGCACCCCAGCTGGTAAACTACGTTTTCATAAGCTAGAACTACGTCTACCGATTTTCGGTGCCATTTTGCTCAAAGTTAATATTGCCCGCTTTGCCAGGACTTTTAGTTCGTTAACCAGTGCTGGGGTGGGGGTACTAGATGGATTAAATGTCACGGCCGAGGCTTTATCGAATGTGGTCATCAAAAACGCCGTTATAGCGGCGTCGGCTAAGGTGCGCAATGGTCAGCCAATTTCGGCGTCTTTGGAAGAGGCCCAGGTTTTTCCGCCGATGGTGTGGCAAATGATTGCGGTCGGTGAAGAAACCGGTCAGATTGATTTAGTTTTAAGCAAAGTAGCTGATTTTTACGAAGAGGAAGTTGATCGGGTAGTGGCTTCACTGACCTCAGTGATTGAACCGCTGTTAATTATCGTTTTGGGTGGTATGGTTGGGTTAATTGCGGCCAGTGTCTTTGGCCCGATTTCAAATCTTAATAATATTGTTAAATAAAAAGTATTTGACAGCGAAAGCATAAGCGATATAAGCTTATTCCATAGATTAACTACTAATCTCATCTAAGGAGGAAAACATATATGAAGTTACTTAAGAAAAACAGCGGTTTCACCATTATTGAGCTATTGGTCGTAATCGTCGTAATTGCAATTTTGATCGCTCTGACCCTGCCTAACCTATTTGGTTTGCAGCGCCGTGCTCGTGATGACACACGCAAAAACGACCTTAAGAATATACAAAGTGCGCTTGAAACCTATTTTAACGACAACAACGTTTACCCATCGGCTCTTTCAACTTTGGTACCAAATGATATTAATGCTATTCCTACGGATCCAAAGGGTGGCGCTTACACCTACACACCGGCACCGGCTGGTTGTACGAGCGCCTGTAGTAGCTATACCCTGAGTGCCCAGCTTGAGAACACCAACGATCCGCAAGCTGGTAGTGGAGGGGTCTACACTATCACTAGTGTCAACCAATAATCGATCGGGTTAACCAAAAAGGTCGGCTAAAATGGGCAAGCCGACCTTTTTTATTGGTCTAAACATGCAACAACCCAAAGATCAAACTCAATGCAGTGGTTTCACACTTATAGAAGTAGCGGTAGCTTTAGTGGTTGCTGGCTTAATAATCATATCTTTAAGCAACATTTTTATTGCCATTAGCGTAGTGCAGCGTCAATCCGACCATTTGGCGCTAGCCACGCGCTCAGCCGAACAGGAAATCGAAAGCTTGCGCAATAGCCATTACAATACGCTGGTTGATAGCCCACCGCCAATCGACTTTACCAGTCAGCTACCAACTGCGCTAGCTACCCCACGTTCGGCTTCAGTCAATGTCAGTGAGCCGAGCGCCGGGATTAAACGATTAGATGTAACCATCACCTGGCAGGAGGGCTCACGATCTAAAACTATAGAGCTATCTTCGCTACTAGGTAATATTGGAATTGCCCAATGACAACTAACAAAAACGGTATGACTTTGGTCGAGCTAGTGGTGGCAACTACGGTAATAGCCATAATTATAGTTTTAATAATGAGTTTTCTGGTTGGTAAAATCGTAACTATTGCACAAGCAAGCGCCCAAGCCGACTTGTCGCTTAAAACGCAGTTGACGTTAGACATCATCAATCGCGATATCAAACAATCAGCTGATGTCGAAGGCCAAAATATTTGGGCTGATAACTATGCCCCAAGTGCCCCGGCCAACCTTTATAGTTGGCAGAGTAGCGGCAATACCGCGATTTTGGCGCATCCAGCTGAGGACGGTAATGGTAATATCCTATATGAAGACCCGAAAACCTACGTCAGCTACAAGGATGATTTTATCTTTTTTGTCAGCAACAATACCCTATATAAGCGAACTTTAGCCGCCCAAGTTAGTGGTAATAAAAGCAAAACCACCTGTCCGGCTGGTACCCAGAATTGCCCAGCCGATATTAAACTTACCGATAATGTAACTAGCTTTACAGTGAGTTATTATGATGCCAATGACAATCTGGTCCAACCATCTAGCGCTCGGTCGATTGGCATAAGCCTGACAGTCAGCAAAACTGAGTTTGGTAAAACTTTGTCGATTACACAAACGATCAGAACGGTTTTTAGGAATAGATAACATGAAGCTATCACATCGCAAGCGACTATCATCCGGCTTTATCGTACCGACCATGGTCTTAATTATGGTTATCTTAACTATCACTGCTATCAGCCTAAGCACTTTTGCTATTAATCACTTGAACAGTGTTAAGACTGATTTTCTAGGTAATAGTGCCTTGCTGGTGGCCGAGGCTGGCGCTGAACAAAGCCTATATCAGTTAAACCTGAACAATAGTTTTACTGGCTATCCAACTGAACAACAGTTTTTCAGTAACACTACCCAGGGACGCGGGACCTATCAAACTCAAGTTATAGCAGGCAATATTGGTAATGAAAAATTCATTATCTCGACTGGGCGTGTTTATCGTAGATCTAGCGATTCGACTCCTATTGAGACAAGGAAAGTCAAGCTTACGGTGGTTGGCACTACCGCCAATACCTATGGAGTTCAGACCGGGCCGGGCGGACTACTAATGAGTAGCAGTGCCACCATAGCTAATGGTGCTGTTTTTGTTGACGGCACGTTGACCATGATTAATAGTTCCAGAATTGGCAGTGTTAATAGCCCAGTTAATGTCGACGCGGCGTTTGAAAGCTGCCCGCCTGGCGGTGGAGCAAGCTTTCCGAAAGTTTGTTCCGCAGGTCAACCAATTACTCTGGGAAATACCTCGCATATCTATGGTGCCGTGAGGGCGACCAACCAAACCAATGGCGCTAATATGAGTAATACCGGCTTAGTCCCCAACAGCATAGTTGCCCCGGTCGGGCTACCAAGTTACGACCGCCAGGCCCAAGTTAATGCCGTAACTACAACTCTTACGGGCAGTTCGGCAAGTTGCGGCAACAAAGATACTCGCACGTGGCAAGCGAATACGAAGATTACGGGCAACGTAACTATTAGTCAGAATTGTGTGGTTACAATCCTGGGCAATATTTGGATTACGGGCAATTTTTCTCTCTCAAACTCATCCAGGCTAAAAGTAGCTGATTCAATTACCAGTCTACCCACCATAATGGTTGATGGTTCAGCCGGGGCTACACTTAGTCAGTCTAGCGCAATTTTGGCCAATAATTCTAGCTTGGGTGCCCAAATCATCACCTTCTACAGTAAGGCTAGCTGTTCACCGGATTGCGCAACTGTTACCGGAAGTGATCTATTTAACTCAAGAAATGTCGTGACGCTCTCGATTGGCAATAGTGGACTAGCAGCTGGGTCTTTCTTCTACGCTCGCTGGTCAGAAATAGACGTATCGCAAAGCGGTAGTATTGGTGGCGTGCTTGGTCAAACTGTTAACTTAAACAATACCGGGAATATTTCCTTCGGTTCAAATCTTTCTTCTGGCCAAAGTATTTGGTCGATCAAAAACTACCAGCAGGTATTTTAGCTATAACCGGTGGGATGACACAGGGCCACTCTGTTATACTGATGATAACGCTAATGGTAAAATTAGATGCAAGTTCCATTATTTTACAAATCCAAGGCCCTATTCGGACTTGATATAGGCCGTGGCACGGTCAAAATCGTTCAGCTTGAAAAAAAGAGTGATCGGGTGCGCGTGGTCGGCTATGGTTATGGTAAATTTGACGAAACGGCGGCGCATGATGGCATCATTGATCAGCCACAGACGCTCGCAAGTATCATAGCTGCGATCCTAAAACAAAACGTGGTTGGCCGCTTAACAACTAGCCGGATTGTCGCCTCCTTACCGGTCGCTCACATTTACACCCGCATCCTAAACCTGCCGGCTTTAAATGATAAGGATGTAGATGATGCTATCAAGCTTGAGGCCGAGCAGTATATACCCATACCAGTCGACGAGCTCTATCTTGAGTATCGGCTGCTACCTTTACCGCCCGTGGCTAAACCTCAAGCTTCAGTCGCTCAAAGGGGTGTGCAAGCTGGTCTACCAGCACCCACCAACCCCACTCGACCCGTTTTAATGGTCGCCACCCCCAAGAAAATCGTGTCTTCCTACATTGAGCTATTTAACTTACTAAAGCTGGAAGCCGCTTTTATCGAACCGAATATGTTTGCCAACTTGCGCGCCATCGACTTTAGCTGCCCGGACCTAGGCTCTAAAGTTGTAATTGATGTTGGCGCCCGGTCTAGTGACATGGCCATTTATAGCAACGTGGTTCAACTAGTCAGCACTTTAGCGGTGGGTGGCCAGCATATAACAGAGCAGATTGCCCAAAGTCTTAAGCTACCTATTGAGCAAGCCGGCCAATTAAAAATCCATTACGGCATCGCCAAAAGCCGCTGGCAAGCTAATCTAGCGGCAGCACTCGAACCAATTCTAAGTAACTTTGCTAATGAAGTCCAAAAAATGGTGCGCTACTATCACGAACATAACAGCACCGGTAAGCCAATTGACCGAATCGTCCTGGTTGGTGGTGGCGCAAACATGCCAGGCCTAGCTGATTTTTTAACCCATCTAACAGGAGTTGGAACGCTAATTTGTAATCCTTGGCAAAATTTGCGCGTTGCGCCACTGCAGCCACCGCCACCAGCTGAAACTACTATTTATGCCACCGCTATCGGGCTAGCACTGAAGGAGTTTGATAAAGATGATTAACATTCTGCCGCCCGAACTCAAGGAGCAAATTAGTTTTGCTAAACGCAACAACCGGTTGTTGCGGCTTTTAATAATCGGTTTGATGGTAGCAATCCTACTCGGTGCTTTAATGATTGGTAGTCTTTGGTATGTTAATCGTCAAATTACCAACCTAGACCAAGTCTTAGCTAGCCGCCAGCAGGCGGCCAACGCTTATCAAGATACCGAAACCAAAGTTCAGGCGCTCGAATCTAACCTAAATATTTTACAAAAATTACTTATTCAAAAAACACACTACTCGGCTTTGCTTTCGGATTTAGCCTCTACTCTGCCTTCCGGGGCCTATATCAATCACTTGGTTCTGACGGGCGATGACACTCAACCCATGGAGATATTACTGACAGCTAAGTCTTTCAATCAAGCAGCCCAAATCCGTAACGCCTTAAGTCAATCTAGCCGTATTAAAAGCGCCGATATCCAAAGCATTACCAAAAATCAGGATAGTAAGGGTTACAACGTGGTAATTATTGTAGCCTTCCAGCCCGGAGAAGCAAGATGAAAGCCAACAGCCCGAATAAACCCGCTCGTAATCTCAGCCTAAAACCAAAACAAGTCTATTTTGGGCTAATTATCCTTTTGGCTGTGCTACTGGTTGGTGGCTTAATTAGCTTTTCTAGCTTACAAAAACAACTTGGTAAAAAAATAGCCAACCTTACTCGTGTTGACAGCGATATTGTGCTCGAAAATCAGCAGATTGGAAAACTGCAACAGCTGCAGACTGATTATCAACAGGTTCAGCCACTAGCTGATCAGGTTCAAGCCGTGTTGCCGCCGCAGAAAAATCAAGCCGAAGTAGTTGCCCAGATTGCGACTATAGTCCAGGGGCGGGGCCTAGTACTATCGGGTCTAACTTTTGATACCACCCAGGGTTTGCCCAGTGACCAATCTCAAACCCAACCAGCTATAGGTGTAAGTGGTATCTTCGTGATGCCGGTTAAATTCGAAACCACCGGAAGCTATAACAAAATTGAAGCCTTGCTTAAAAGTTTCGAGTTAGAGCAGCACTTTATGCGTGTCAGCGTGCTTGAAATTACTCGTACCGATAGTGGCCAGCTTGATGCTAACTTTACACTTGAGGTATTTTTCAAGCCATGAAAGCCTTGTTAAACAATCTGCTAGTCTTTTTTAAAAAGTGGCGCTTCGTTTGCTTTTGGCTACTAGTGTTGGTGCTATTTGGCTATACTCTCTGGCGGATCCAAGCGATTAGCAACCCAAAACCAGATCAAGCCTATATCAATAGTCAGCAAAGCCAGCAAGCTACCAAAATTAACATTCCTGATAGTTTGCGGGCTCAGCTAGAAAACTCGATTAATACCAAAGTTAACGTCGCGCCAGGTAGTCTAGGTCATCACGACCCGTTCAACCCCTAGTCGGGGGCGTGGGAGCTGGTTTAACTGGGGTCTGGCCGTATTGTTCAACGGTATCCCGGATAACTCTAGCAGCTTGGTAGGGCTCGGCTGCGTACTTGAAAATAAAATTATCCATTTCGCCGGCAGTCTGGACTACTAATGTACCGTAACCGAACAGCGACTCAAAAAACCTAGTTTGCTCAACCGTTACATCTTCCACATTATCTAGTTCTAGCTGGGCCAGTTTACGCACGAATAGTGAATTCTGAACAAAAGACACGACCCGTTCGTTAGTCACCAGCATCTCGTTGCCAAGATAGACAATAATTAACACCACTAGGATCAGGCCAACCAGCAATGCCAAGCCAATGGTAATAACTAGGGCGGTAACAACCGGGATGGTTTTAGACAGACTATCTTGAAATCGGACGACTAAGTAAATGGCCACTAGTATGCCAAGGATGACGATGACACCACTAAAAATAACTGGTATTAAACCGACCTTAGTACGTCTTAGTCTTAATACGGCGCGTTCGTCTGGTTCAAGTTGGAGTAACTGCTGGATTGACATATTAAGCAGATTATAACCGGTTTTTATGAAGTTTGAGATAGCGGGTTAAAAATATAAACTAGCCTAAAGCAGCTGGCTTTGGGCCTTGGCTTTACGATTAGTGTAACCAAGGTGCTGATAAGCCTTGGCCGTCACTTTGCGACCACGCGGGGTACGCTCCAAAAAACCAATCTGCATCAGGTATGGCTCATAGACATCCTCGATGGTCAACCGATCTTCTGAACAAAGCGCCGCGATCGTTTCTACGCCAACCGGTCCGCCGCCGTAGTTTTCAATCACAGCCTTCAAAAGCTGGCGGTCGGCCGGATCGAGCCCTAAATTATCAATCTCCAGCATACCCAAAGCTTTAGTGGCTAGCTGGGGTGTAATTATTCCGTCACCTTCAACCTGGGCTAGGTCGCGCACGCGGCGGAGCAAGCGGTTAGCTACTCGGGGTGTTAACCTGGCGCGTTTAGCAATTAGCTTGGCGGCTGGTTTTGTCAGCTTAACTTTCAATATTTTAGCCGATCGCATCAAAATTTGTTCAAGCTCATCAGGCCCGTAGAACTCCAGTCGGTAAACCATACCAAACCTATCCCTTAGCGCGCTTGATAGGTTGCCCACTCGGGTGGTAGCCCCTACTAAAGTAAACCTGGGCAAATCAAGCTTTAGGGTTCGTGCCTGCGCCCCTTTGCCTAAAATGATGTTCAGACTGTAATCTTCCATCGCCGGATACAAAATCTCTTCCACGGTGCGCGGCAAACGGTGGATTTCATCAATAAATAAAATATCACCAGCCTCCAGATTGGTTAAAAGTGCCGCCAGATCGCCGGCCCGCTCCACGGCCGGACCACTGGTAACCTTAAAGTTACCGCCAATTTCATGGGCAATTACACCAGCCAAGGTAGTTTTGCCCAACCCTGGCGCGCTATACAGTAAAATATGATCGAGCGCTTCGGCCCGCTTTTGGGCAGCGGTGATAGCCAGTTTTAAATTGCGCTTGACCTTTTCTTGACCGATATAAAATTGGAACTGCTTGGGTCTTAAAGATTGGTCTTCTGTGGCATCCTGGTCGGTTGGCTTGGTGTTAACAATGCGTTCAATCATGATTTACGATCGTGCCAAAGCCTTAAGGGCGGACTTTACTCTGGCTTCGTCAGTAGTGGCGCTCGTCGGCACCGCCTGCAATGCCTGCTTGGCTTGGCTGGTGCTATAGCCCAGTTGGCGTAAGGCTTCATAGGCGGCATCTTCGGCTAGCGCTTGGGCCGCTACACCTCGAGCCAACGTGACTTTGTTTTTTAGCTCAAGTGCAATCCGATCGGCGGTTCGTTTACCGACACCAGCCACTGCTTGTAAAAGCTCGGCTCGGCCGCTGGCGATAGCGGCTTTAAGCTGATCAGGGTGAGTAGCCGATAAAATCGCCATGGCCATTTTGGGCCCAACCCCAGATACACTAATCAGCTGCCCGAATAAAGTCAAAGTAGCTGGCTCACTAAAACCATACAGGTCATGAGCATCTTCGCGAAGATGCTCATGAATATAAAGTTTGAGGCTGGCGCCGACTTTGAGTTGGCTAAGCTCTGCCAAACGCAGCTGAACTGGTAGCCTAAACCAGCAGTTTCAATAATCACCGCGGTTGGTAAAATCTCAGACACCCGACCATTAATCGTGGCGATCATTTAATTTGAACCAGCTCAACAGTCATAGACTTATTATGCTGAGATTTTAGCGGCTTGACAATCAGCCGTAAGAACCGAAGCTTGATCGTATTTTGTTTGCTTAGTATTTAAACCTGTCCAGTTGGCGGGTAACAAGCAGTGTATAGCGGGCTACTGAACTCTTAGATTAGCAGCATGGCAAAGCGCAATGGCCAAGCCATCGGCTGCGTCGTCGGTCTTAGGGATATCGCTAAGCTTCAGGACCTGTTTAACCATCAGCTGTACCTGTTTTTTGTCGGCTCGGCCGTAATTAGTCAGCGCTTGTTTAACTTGTAGGGGGGTATACTCAGCAACTTTTAAATTGGCCTGTGTGCCGGCCAGTACAATCACGCCGCGCGCCTGTCTAACGGACATAGCCGTAGTAACATTTTTAGCAAAAAACAATGACTCAACCGCCATCTGGGTTGGGTGATATTCGCTAATTAGCTGATTAACTTCTTGATAAATTTCTGCTAGCCGTAAGCCTAGTGGTTGACTTGATTTGGTTCTCAGTACGCCAGCCGCCACAAACTGCTGGCCTGAGTTTGCGCTTTCGATCACGCCGAAACCGGTGATGGCGGTACCAGGATCAATGCCTAAAATAACCATAATAGGCTCGCTAAACTATCTCGCTTAGTAAGTTTTGCGGTATATCAAGATTAGTATAGACAGCCGACACCGATTCTAATGTTTCTAAACCATCTATAAAGTTGATGACGAGCTGGGCCGTTGCCTTATCAGCGATACTGACATTGGTGGTCGCTACCTGGCTTAGTTCGGCTGAAACTATATTAAGCTTTTGATCAGCCAGCTTAGCCCGCACTTTGGCCAGCTCTTTTGGGTCGGTATAAATGGTTACTACCCCATCTTCTGACTCAACGTCAGCCGCACCGGCATCAATCGCCGCCAGACTAACTTTATCTTCATCGCTGTCTTCAATCTGAATAATGCCTTTGGGCTGAAATTGGTAGGCCACCGCCCCTGGGGCAGCCAAATTACCACCGTATTTATTAAAGACGGAGCGCACCTCGGCGGCAGTACGGTTGCGATTATCGGTCGCACATTCTACCAGCACGGCAATCCCGGCCGGACCGTAGCCTTCGTAGCGGACTTCTTCTAGCTGGATCTCGTTTGTCCGACCGCTACCCCGAGCAATGGCTTTGGCGATATTAGAGGATGGCAGGTTAACACCGCGCGCCCGATCCACCGCTAGCTTTAACTTGAAATTAATTTCTGGATCAGCGCCGTCTTTAGCAGCGAGGGCAATGGCATTAGCATATTTGGTAAAAACTATGCCGCGCCGGCTATCGGCGGCGCCTTTTTTTCGCTTGATAGTTGCCCATTTAGAGTGACCTGACATCTAATTCCCTCACTGGGGCGATTATAGCAAGTCGCTAGAGCTAGCGCCTAATCAACCAGGCCGGCTGCTAGTTTAGATTTAGCTAATTGGTGCCATAAACTAGCCACCACGTCAACTATAGCGGTATAGAGAATCAGTATTTGGCTTAAGCTATAGTAAAGTTAAAATTGCCGCCAACCCTGCAACTGCCATTAGACTAGTCACGAGCCAGCCGATCACGGTAGTAGAACGCCTATTAACCCACACGCCCATAATCCGTTTATTGCTACTGATTAAAACTATGAGCAGCAGAATAACGGGAGCCACAATACCGTTGCCGACCGCGGCATATATCAGTGCCTTAATTGGATCCAGTCCAATAAAGTTAAGGCTTAGACCAACCAGCATAGAAATGATGATAATGCCATAAAAGGCGTGCGCTTGTTTTAATTTGCGATATAAGCCTTCGCGCCATTTAAAACTTTCAGCCAAAGCATAAGAGCTTGAACCAGCTAGCACCGGGATAGCTAAAAGACCGGTGCCAATAATACCAATCGCAAATAAAAAGTAGGTTATATTACCTGCAAATGGTCTAAGGGCTTCGGCTGCCTGTGCGGCCGATTGGATATTGGTAATACCGTGCGTGAATAGAATGCCACCACTAGCCGCAATGATGAAGAACATAACTAAATTGGATAGCAGCATACCTGACCAAATATCTATACGCATATTCTTAATGTCTCTTGGCTCTGTTACTTGGCGCATTTTGACAGTGGTTTCGCCTTGTAAAATTTCCTCTTCAATTTCCTGAGAAGTCTGCCAAAAGAAGAGGTAAGGAGAGATTGTGGTGCCCAAAATCGCACAGATCAGCAGTAACTGGTCTTTGCTCCAAGTGATTGCCGGTATTAGCGAGTGGTGAAAGATTTGCTGCCAATTTAGGTGGGCCAGAAGGGCTGACGCCACATAGGCAAAAAGAACCAGGGCCAGCCACTTAAGGTATTTTGCGTAACGGGCATAGGGCGTAAAGATTTGCAAAACCAAACAAAGCAATCCAAAACCAATTACTAGACCGGCAAAATTAAGTCTTGGTCCGAGCAGTTGAGTAGCCTTAGCCATCGCGCCTAAATCGGCTCCGATATTGAAAGCGTTGGCTGCAAATAACAGTAGGGTACATAAATAAAGCACCCGGCGGGAAAAGTGTTGACGTATATTTCCAGCTAATCCACGTCCAGTGACCAACCCAATGCGGGCGCACATTTCCTGAACAATCGCCATCAACGGAAAAGTGAAAGCGGCCAGCCACAACAGCTGGAAGCCATATTTGGCACCAGTTTGCGAATAGGTTGCAATACCCGACGGGTCGTCATCCGAAGCACCAGTGGTTAAACCCGGACCGAGCATATGCCAGTAATCTCGCCCCTTTCTAAGGGCTTTGGCGGGTGATGCATTAGAGCCCAATTTTTCACTGGCTTCAATCGTCTTCTGTAAAAGCTCAGCTGGGACCTCTACGGTTCGTTGAAAAAACTTTTTTTTCATTTTCTATCAACTTATGGTCTGATTTTCCACTATAACAGCAACCAAATCAACGATCCTATAGCTGGAGGGCCTGGAGGGACTCGAACCCTCGACACCCTGCTTAAAAGGCAGGTGCTCTAACCAACTGAGCTACAGGCCCACTATAACCGCCTACCTATTGTAAACAATAACTAACAGCGTTGGAAATATCAGACTTTTTTAGATTTTTTAGAAACTTTGCGGTGATAAAAACTTTCGGCGATTAGCACCAACGCCCCTAGCCCAACTAGCCAAGTTTGAAACTGTGTAAGCTCAAAAGCTAGCGTCGAGTGACTAGTGACAAATATACGGGCATTATCCGGTAAGTAGCGCAGAATGCTGGCTGCCAGTAAAAGCGTGGTAACACTGGTATAGACAATCATCTGGCCCAGATTTTGCCGCTTTTTATCAGCCGCGTGATTAATGCCCAAAATCAAGGTTGGTAAGAGCAACAAAAAAAGCTCAAGTATATTGTGCGTATAAGGACGGTTTAGGCTATTAAAGTGTCGGATTAGATAATCATTAACTGGCCCGGCCACAACTTGATCTAACACCAAGCCAACAAACGCCCCCAGCATAATGAACTTTAAGTGGCTTTTGAGGTGCAGGATAGCCGCAAACAAACCGATGACGCCAAGACTAACGATTAGGTCGCTACTCATAGCCTAAGCATAACCGCGACCAAGCAAGTCGTCTAGGCGCCAATCAAATCTTTTTTCGGCTTTTTGGCAACAATTTGTTCGGCGTAATCAATAATGGCGCCAGCCACATCAATTTTAGTAGTTTTTTCTATGCCCTCTAGGCCAGGTGAGGAATTAACCTCAATCACTAGTGGCCCGCGAGTTGATCTAATCAGATCCACCCCGGCCATTTCAAGCCCGAGCCGTTTAGCCGCTTGAATAGCTAGACGGCGCTCTTGTTTAGTCAACTCAATAGCTTCGCCATGACCACCAAGATGGATATTGGAACGAAAGTCTTCGTCTAAGCCCTGGCGTTTCATGGCCGCAATAATCTTACCGCCAACCACAATAGTACGGATATCGGCTCCGCCGGCTTCTCCTATAAACTCCTGAATTAAAATCGGGGTATCAATACTGTAAAAAGCCTGCAGTACTGAACGGGGCGCTTTTCTGGTTTCGGCTATAACTACACCCCGACCGTGCGTCCCCTGCACTAGTTTAATTATCAACGGTGGCCCGCCGACTTGTTCCATCAAGTCGTCAATGTCGTCTGGTTGGTTGGCAACGGCCGTTTTTGGAGTCGGAATCCCGTCGCGAGCCAACAGCTGAAGGGTCCGTAGCTTGTCACGCGAGCGCACGATGGCAATCGATTTGGCGGTTGTAAAAGTACCGCGCATCTCAAACTGGCGCACAATGGCGGCCCCATAGGCGGTGTAGGGCGCAGCGATACGCGGAATCACTACATCAAGCGTGGGGACTCTTTGGCCCTGATAGTGGACATCTGGCTTACGCTCCTCTATTTCCATATAGCAGCGTGAGTAATCCAATACCAAAGGTGTGTGGCGACGTTTTTTAGCCGCCGCTACCAGACGCTGAGTTGAATAATTCTTCCGGCCTTTAGATAAAATTGCTATCTTCATGTCTCTTACTTCTTAACTGACTTGGTGCCCTACGTCAACCATAAACTTACCACGCAGAAATTTGCGGCCCAGCAGAACCGGCATTTTCATGTCTTTACGATCTGTAAGTGTTAATTCAATTTTATGTGATCGTTCGAGTATGACAATCCGGGTTCGAATAACGTAGCGCGACTGCCTGGCCCCATCAGCATGCTTAACGGTTGTGATTGAAAAATGCTCTGCCGTAACGCGAGAGTGGTCAAAATCCGGATGACGATCATCCAGGGGCACAAATGACAGCAAAGATTTACCCTCCCTATTCATAACTTTGATGTCGGTGCAGTGCAATGCCCCACGATAAGCGCCAGTATCAACCTTAGCCGGTACCCGATAAAGCTGTAGTTCAGGAAAATCCACGATCACCTGGCGGCCAATCGTGATTGGTTTTGTGCTAACGGATACACTAGGAATCAACCTGTCCTTAGCCTTGACCCGACGATACTCCTTGGTTGAATCTGGGCCCTTATAAGCTGATGCGGCCATTAGATATAAAACAGAGCGGTGCTCTGACTGTTTGAGTCGATTTTTTAGCGGACGCCTGCGACCCGAATTGTTAAGTTCATCAACCAAAAAATTGCCTATAGGTGACAGGGAATTCGTTGCTTCGCTCAATATAAGTGCTTCGAGGTGAGTTTTATAATTACAAAGCTGGGCACAAACCAAAAACTCGAGCTTAGTATCTAAGCTAGTGTCAAAGTAGGTTTGCATAATCAACCTCTCCAGATAAATCACCATAGCTAGATAGCCACTTTTGGGAATCTTGTGTTGGTAAAAGAGCGATTCACCAATAATCGCGTGGGTTAATAAGTAAGTTCTAAGTTTGTGATTATAATGAACACTTAGATCAATTGACTTTGGATCTTCCAATTCAGTCGCCAAGCCTAGATAAAAATCTGGCTGAAAAAGCTGTTTATCCAATAAGTTAACCTGGCCATTAAAGTAGTTACGTGCCAGAAAAAAGAAATTAACCGCATGAGTCGATAAAACCTTAATTGCCTCTGTATCTTTGGCTAGCTGTTTGGACAATTTCACAATATCTTTATCAATATTAAGTTCTCTAACTATCGGGCGGATATCTAAACCATAGATGCTTTCAGCAAACAGGAGCTTAAAAAGTATTTGATTATAAGAGATGAGTTTTCGATATTCGGCATAATACTGGGCACGAGCAGTGATTTGAGTAATACGCGTCTCTTCGTTATCCAGGTAAGACTGCAGCCGAGTCTTAATTTCACTGCTACTATGACCTAAATAATAGGGTTTAAGTTGATGCAATTTTTTTAGATATTTTGGATCTCGACTCCACAGGTACAATCGCGAAGTAAAATGGAACTGATCATCAACGCTCAGATTTAAAGCTGGCCGATAGTAATCCTCTACCAGTTTAGGCACGCTATTTTGGCCCCGGGCTGACATTTGTTTGCAAAATCGTACAAACTCATCTGCAACATCAATCCCAAGCGTTGGCTGGAAACCACCTAGCCACTCCGGAGCGGTGTTAACTTCCAAAAAATAAAACTGGCCAGCTGTTTCATCGCGAATAATATCTACTCCGCAAAAAGCCAGCTTAAGGACGGCGGTGGCATCGGTAGCTAGCCTCATGACTTCCTGTAGAATAGCCGGATCTGTTTCCTTGATCGTGCGGCCACCCTGAGAAACGTTATTTAGTATGCTACCTTTTCTGGCTATTCGTTTCATAACGCCAAGCACGCGGCCACCCAACACAATCACTCGCCAATCACCATTATTTTTTATGTAATTTTGGAATACGTAGTCTTTGATACCAACAAGGCTTGCTATATCACCGGAGCTTTTTACTAGAGCTACCCCAAAACCCCTAGCTCCAAGGTCAGGTTTAGCAATAAAAGGATATTTTAAAACTCCTTTAGTAATAGCCGCCAAAAGCTCGTCGGCAGTGCGAAAACGCCAGGTAGGTATAATCCTCTCAACACCAGCCGCAGCTACCATCTTTTGCTGATAAAACTTATGTGTTACGTAAGGCGTTTTAAAAACAGCCTCATTGATAACAAGTTTCTTCTGCAGTATAGCCCACGCAGCTGCCCGTTCGGTCTTGATGTCCAGCCCCGAAGCTCGCCAATAGATCACATCGCCAAGACTGTTAGCCCCTTTCTCTAAATCCGTAAAGTTTTTGAAGTTGACTACATTGAGCTCAACCTTTTGGTGTTTGGCCGCTTTTATGAGCTCGTCTATATGTGGCGCTTCTTTATCTTGAGAAATTACAGTTATTTTCATAGCTAATGCCTTCCTATCTGATAGTGGTTAGTCATTCGAACAACACAAATCCAACACTGTCATAGTCCGCATATTAAAGCACAAAACAGATAAAAACGCAACGCTTTTTAGCGGTGCCAGAAGGGTTTTTTGCCTTCGCTTTTGGCAAATTCCTGTAGCAGCTCTTTTTGTTTCGGCGTTAAGTGTTTTGGAATGGTAACGCTAAGGGCCACTAAGTGATTGCCACGGCGCGATCCACCGCTGTAAGCTACACCGTGATCTGATAATTTAAAAATTTGGCCGCTTTGGGTACCAGCGGGGATTTTCATGCGAACTGGCCCATCCACTGTTTCAATTTCAATTTCCGTCCCCAATACCGCCTCTGCCATATCAATCGATTGAGCCGATAAAATATCGTATCCCTCGCGTTCAAAGCGCGGATCAGGTTTAACGTGCACCTGAATAAAAATATCGCCTCTACGGCCGCTGGCCCCGGCAT
>CAZHVB010000002.1:0-9160 GCA_964535365.1 uncultured Candidatus Saccharibacteria bacterium
AGCCGTGCTCAAGAAACTAGAGCAAATCATCCGACAGGAAGTGAATGCCATCGGCGGCCAGGAAGTGCTGTTAAGCACGCTGCAGCTGCCCGAAGCCTGGCAAAAAAGTGGTCGTTGGGACGATAAAGTCGTGGACGTGTGGTTTAAGACCAAGCTTTATAACCAGTCGGAAGTCGGTTTGGCCAACACACACGAAGAACCGCTCGCGAACCTACTCAAAAGCTTTGCCAACTCTTACAAGGATTTTCCGGTTTACATCTATCAATTCCAAACCAAACTGCGTAACGAACTGCGGGCTAAAAGCGGACTACTGCGTGGTCGGGAATTTATTATGAAGGATCTTTACTCATTTTCCCGCAGCCAAACAGAGCATGACGAATTTTACGAAAAAGCCCAACAAGCTTATCGGCGTATTTTTGAACGAGTTGGCCTGGGCGATAGAACGGTTTATACCTTTGCAAGCGGCGGTAGTTTTGCCAAGTATTCGCATGAATTCCAAACCCTGTGCGTAAGCGGCGAAGACACGATTTACGTTGATGAGGCTAAACAGCTAGCAGTGAATAAGGAAGTTTATAGCGACGAGGTGCTGGCTGACCTTAAGCTCGATAAAACCAAGCTAAAAGAGAGTAAAGCCATCGAAGTTGGCAATATTTTCTCCCTCAGCAGCCGTTTTTCAGAGCCCTTAGGCTTGTTTTTTACAGATGAAAAGGGCCTAAGTAAACCAGTGATTATGGGTAGCTATGGCATCGGCTTGGGCAGGTTAATGGGCGCAGTTGTGGAGGTGTTTCATGATGAACACGGCATTATTTGGCCTAAAGCCGTGGCGCCAGCCCTGGCGCACTTGGCGAGTCTTGGCGAGGACCAAAAAGTAACCCAAGCGGCTGATCAACTTTATGATGGACTAACCAAACAGGGAATAGAAGTGCTGTACGATGACCGCATGGAATCAGCTGGCATTAAACTAGCCGACGCTGACTTGATCGGCTGCCCATATCGGCTTGTTATAAGCGATAAAACCCAGGCTCAAAACTCCGTCGAACTCAAATCTCGCGACCAAAAAGAGACAAATTTGATCAAGCTAGATCAGGTTTCGCAATCCCTCCAGCAATAAATATAGTACAGCTGGGAATAACTTTTGTACTCTATTTTTAAATCCCCAGAATTTTGAATTAATTTTTGTGGTCGCAGGTTCGAGGGACTGTTAAACTAAAGTTAGAATGAAACGCTACCGTAGCTACTGGTCGCATGATGTCGGCATTGATTTGGGTACAGCCAACGTCCTGGTTTATGTACGCGGGGTGGGTATTATAATTCGCGAGCCAAGCGCGGTGGCAATTAACAAAAAAAGTAAACAAATTTTGGCTATTGGCGAAAAAGCCCAGGCTATGATTGGTAAAACCCCGCGGGCGATCGCCGTGATTAGGCCGTTAATTGACGGCGTAATTAGCGACTTTGAAGTGACAGAACAGATGCTACGCTATTTTTTGAAAAAAGTGCATGAAAAACGGTTTGTGATCTGGCAGCGGCCAAGAGTGATTATTGGTATCCCGTCAGGGGTGACCGAAGTGGAGAGGCGAGCGGTGGAAAGCGCCGCTCAAAGCGCCGGAGCAGGTAAAACCTATCTGGTAGAAGAGCCAATGGCTGCCGCGATCGGCTGCAAGTTGGACGTGATGGCGCCGGAGGGACAAATGGTAGTGGATATTGGTGGTGGCACCACAGAAGTGGCGGTGATTTCGCTTGGCGGGATTGTGGTGAGCCGCAGTCTGCGCGTGGCCGGTGATGAATTAACCGATCAAATCATTCAGTTTTTACGTGATGACTTTAATTTACAAATCGGCGAACACACAGCCGAAAAGGTTAAACTGACGATCGGCAACGCTTATCCTTTAGACAAAGCTAAAACTATCCCAGTGCGTGGCCGGGATTTAGTTAGTGGTTTACCCAAGCAAGTGGCGGTTGATTCCGACCGTGTGCGCCTAGCTTTGGGCAAGCCGGTGCGCCAAATTGTGGAGGCGGTACGAACAACGCTAGAAGAAACCCCACCCGAGCTGGTAGCCGATATTATGGAGCATGGCATTATTTTGGCTGGTGGTGGAGCGCTTTTGACAGGACTAGACCGCTTGATTACGGCCGATACCAAAATATTAGTTAAGGTAGCGACCGATCCGCTGGCTTGCGTGGTGCGCGGCACGGGTTCGATTTTAGACGATATGGCTGCTTACCGCTCGATTTTAATGTCCTCAGAGGTTGAACCAGTGACGGCATGAAAGCTTGGCTAGCGCGCCACATCGGTTTAAGCTTAGTTTTACTTAGTTTAGCTATTATCGGTCTGTCTTTGAGCCGGTTTTGGTCGCCTAAAACGCTAGTTAGTAACCTGGTTGAACCGGTAGCGCACGGCTTAAGAGTTAGCGGCCAGGCGATTGGTAGTTGGTTTGACGACGTTATCCATATCGGTAGTTTAACTAGCCAAAATAGCCATTTGCGTCAGCAGGTTAGCGAATTAAGCGGCCAACTGAGCCAGGCCAATCAAATTACTAGCCAAAATGCCAGTTTGCGCCAATTGCTAGGTTTTAAGCCACCGGCTGGCTATAGTACCATCGGCGCTGACATCGTTAGTTATGAGCCCGATAATCTGCGCTCGTTGATTCGGCTGAACCGCGGCTCAAAAGATGGGGTGAAAGTTGGGCAGGCCGTGGTTAATGGCGATGGCTTGGTGGGCCAAGTTGACACGGTTGATCAAAATAGTAGCTCAGCTAGTTTATTAACCGATCCTGAGTTTCGAGTGCTCGTTGTATCTCAAGCCCACCAGGTACCCGGTATCATTATTGGCCAGGGATCCGTAAGCGGGCTAACTATGCAACAAATTCCACTTGGGCAAACTATAACCAGTGGTGACCTGATAGTCACAAGCGGGCTCGATGGCGCTTTTCCAAGCGGGCTACTGATCGGTACGGTGGCTCGGGTGGGGCCAGCTGATGCCACCATTTTTCAAACTGCCACCGTTACGCCTGTAGCTAACTTGAGCCGCTTGAGCGTGGTTTTAATTCTAAAAAACGATGGCAAAAACTAGAGTATTGATTTTAATTTTGGTATCCACTTGGCTTGAGGTTTATTTTTTTAGCGCTGTTGGCGGGCTGTTTAGTGGGCTAAACCTGGCGCTAGCGACACTAGTTATCGTCGCTATAAAACAGGATCGCAAAACCGTGCTTTTAGCTGGCTGGTGGGCGGGCTTTTGGCTTGATATAGCTAGCAACAATCTATTCGGCTTACGCATGCTTTTGTTCACCGCTTTAGCTTACGGGCTGACATTATTAAAGCGCTGGCAAGTTGAACTCGGCCGGCCATTGTCGCTATTTAGTGTCATTGTAACGGCCAGCCTAGCTTATAACCTGGCTTTGTTAGTTGGCTTTTGGCTGGCCAGTCGTCAACTCATTTTCCAAGTCAATTATCTAACCAGTTGGCTTTTAGCAGGCGGCCTAGCAGCCATGATTGGGGTCGTGCTGGCCCCTCGACTTAGCAGCGCTAGACGAGGTCACTAAAGTTATGGGCCGTATTAAACCAGCTACCAGTTCCAGTTACAGCCGTCACCTGAACCGTCAAATCGCGGCTGCTGAAACCTGGACCGAAAATTTGGTAGTGGGCGGTAAACCGCAGGGGCAACTGCGCACACCCCTTAGCCGCCTACCGCTTTTGGCGATTTTACTTGTCGTGGTTGGCATAACGGTTGTGCTTTTGGCCCAATTATTTAATTTGCAGGTTGTTAACGGTGTGCGCTATGCCGGCTTGGCTAACGGCAATCGGCTACGCGAGCAGGTTACCTACGCCCCACGTGGCAGAATCCTAGACCGTAACGGCGTGATGCTGGCTACCAACACCGCCAGCTTTCAGCTTGTAGCCTATCCTTATCTGCTACCTCGTGATTCAAGTGTGCGGCAGTCAAGTTATCAAACGATCGCAACTGAACTCAACCTAAACGTCAGTAAAGTTCAAACCGCAGTCGAGACTAATGGTTTAGATGATGTTCAGCCGGTGTTGGTTTTAGACCATTTAGCTTATCAAACGGCTTTGGTGATTGAACAAAAACTGCCCGAACTGCCAGGTTTTTCGCTCGATGGTGTGCCACAGCGAGTTTACAAGTCAGGTAGCGGCCTAGCTAATATCTTAGGTTATGTTGGCCGGGCCGACGCGCAGGATCTGAAACAGCGACCCGTACTTTCGCCGGTCGACTTTGTGGGTCGCGATGGGGTAGAGGCTCAATATGACCAACTGCTGCGCGGTACGAACGGGGTGATCGAGACCGAAGTTGATGCTCTGGGTCGGCCGGTACGCACCATCCGCGAACAAGCCGTGATTCCTGGCAAAGATATTAAGCTGACGATTGATTATGGCTTGCAAAAAGTGTTTGCGGCTGCGGTTGCTAGACAAATGAAAATCGCCCATGTTAAACGGGCAGCTGGTGTGGCGCTTGATCCCAACACTGGCGCGGTTCTGGCCATGGTCAATTTACCAAGCTATAACGATAATCTATTTGCAGCCGGCATTAGCGATCAAGCTTACCAAGCTCTCTTAAACGATCCCAACCAGCCATTGTTTAACAAAGTCATTGCCGGCGAATATCCATCGGGTTCGATTATTAAACCCATGGAGCTAACCGGCGCTTTGCAGGAAGGGGTAGTGACGCCCAATACGGTGATTGTTGACCGCGGTAAAATTGTAGTGCCAAGTGTTTATAATCCGCAAGTTACGTATACATTTAACGGCTGGGTGCCCGGTGGTTTGGGGCCGATGAACGCGGTACGCGCGATTGCTATGAGCAGTGATATCTATTTCTATACGGTCGGTGGCGGCTATCAAGGCTTCCAGGGTATGGGTGTGGACCGACTCGATAAATACTACAAAGATTATGGCCTAGGCCAGCTAACCGGCATTGATTTACCTGGCGAGCAAACCGGACTAGTACCGAGCCCAGCTTGGAAAAAACAAACATTCGGTCAAGATTGGGTGCTGGGTGACACTTACCATCTAGCGATTGGCCAGGGCGATCTGTTGGTAACCCCACTGCAAATGGCGGTGGCCACGGCCACGATTGCTAATGGTGGTAAGCTGATACAGCCGCATATTTTTGCTCAAACGGCCGACGGAGCAGATCAGGCCAAAGTTCACGTTGTGCGCAGCGATTTTGTGAAACCGCAGTGGCTGGCGCTGGCGCGTGAAGGTATGCGCGAAGTGATTGGTGGTACCACTAGCCCTGCGGTGTTTGCGGGCGTACCTGTGACGGTAGCCGGCAAAAGTGGCACGGCCGAGGTTGGTTATGTGAACAAAGAAGTACCGCACGCCTGGTACGAGGCATTTGCGCCCTTCAATCATCCAGAGATCACATTTGCGCTGGTGCTAGAGCACGGCGAGGGCGGTTCAGCTTTTGCAGCCCCAGCCATTGCTAGCGCCATGGCGTGGTATTTTACCAACCGGAACTAGAGAGGTTTTGTGTTTGGTCAGTCTACGCCCCAGTTTTTACTCAATGCCAAGGCGTAAACTCGGCTATTGCGCGCTGGTTGCTAGTTTGCTATAGTGATGACCCATTAAGGATTGCCTGAGGGAACAAAGTCTCAGGCTACTTTTTTAAGGTAGGATTTAGGTATGGCAAGCGGTATCAAACAATTTCATTTAACCGAAAGCGGTGTGGCCGAGCTTAAAAAAGAGCTCGCCGAACTGAAAGCTAAGCGACTGGAAGTTGCTGAGCGACTGAAAAACGCCAAAGAACAGCTGGATCTATCCGAAAATGCCGATTGGGCAGCCGCGCAAGACGACTATAAGTATACCGAAAATCGGATTGATGAAATCGAGAATATCCTGCATAACGTGGTAGTGATTAAAGGCAGCAACAATAGCAGACTAGTGCAACTTGGCTCCAAGGTAAAGTTGGCCCAGGACGGTAAAAAGCTGGCGTATACTCTGGTGGGGTCGCTAGAATCTAACCCTTCGGCCGGTAAGATTTCTGAAGATTCACCGGTTGGTAAAGCCCTGATCAACAAAAAAGTTGGCGATAAAGTTGAAATCAAAGTGCCCAGCGGCATTGAAATCTATAAGATCGCCCAAATCGATTAAGTAGTTAAAGCCCGCCAAACTTGCCCTATACTGTTTGGTATGGCAGGACAGGCAAAGTCGAAATTCTGGCTCGATATCGTTGTTAGCGAAATCATCAAAAGCCGGCCGTCGGGCGAAATCATAGTCGAGAGCGGCATTTCACCGTCGGGTGCTTATCACATAGGCAGTTTTAGAGAAGTCGTTACGGCTGATGTGCTGACTCGCGGCTTACAAAAAAGAGGCAGGAGGGCGAGACACATACACTTTGTGGACGATTCGGATCCTTTACGTAAGCTCTACCCATTTCTGCCTAAAGAATTTGAACACTACATCGGGTGGCCGTATTGGCTGATTCCAGATCCAGCAGGCGATTGCCATAAAACTTACGCTGATCATTACTTTAGCGAGTTTAAGGCCAAAATGGACGAGATCGGTGCTGAAATGGAAGTCCTGATTAGCCACGAGCAATACATGAACGGCTGGTTTGACCAGCAGCTGGATCAGGCGATCGAAAAGGCTGACCAAACCAGAACAATTTTAGACGAGGTTAGTAACCGCGACCTGCCAGCTGATTGGACAGGGATCCAGGTGTTAAGTGACGATAAAAACTTTACGAACGTTAAGGCTGAGCAGTGGAGCGAAGTCAAAAAGTTAGTGGCTGAGGGCAAGGTTAAGTTAGCTTGGCGGCTGGATTGGCCGGCGCGCTGGGCGCGGATCGGCGTTGATGTTGAGCCGTTCGGTCGGGAACACGCCACTAAAGGTGGGTCGTATGAAACCGGCGCACGATTAGTAAAGGAAGTGTTTGGTAAACAGCCACCGTTTGCCGTACCGTACGATACCATCAACTTGCCCGGTGACAGCAAAAAAATGAGCAGTTCAATCGGCAACCTGGTTTCCCTGGCCGATGGTCTAGAAATTATGCCGCCCGAAGTCTTGCGCTATTTCATTATCCGCAGCCGGCCAGAACGCAAGCTCTATTTTGATTCGGGCAAGGGCCTATACAACTTGATAGATGAGTTCGCAGCAGCAGAGGCAAATACCAAGCCCGGATTCCGCGAAGCTTATGAGGTGTCAGTTAATCGTAGCCGAACCAGCCAGCGCACCATTGCCAGTATACCGTTTAGCCACATGGTCCAAGTTTACCAAGCTGCCTTGGGCGATATGGCTAAAGCGATCGAAACTCTAGAAAGGACAGGCTATGAAGACGTAGTTACTAAGCAAGCCAAGACAATCGAAAATGAATTTGCCTACGTCAAAAACTGGCTCGGTAAATACGCACCAGATGAGGTGAAATTTACAGTCCAACCAAAGTTACCAGCAGTTGATTTAACAGCTAGCCAAAAGCAATTCTTGAATGGTTTAGCGGATGCGATTGTCCAACAAAAAGGGCAGCTAGACGGGCAGTGGCTGCACGATACGATTTATAAACTGAGCGAGCAAGCCAAGCTCAAGTCAACCGAGGCCTTTCAGTCGGTTTACCAAGTTATATTGGGTCAAGATCATGGCCCCAAAGCCGGCTGGTTTTTGGCTAGCCTTGATAAAAACTGGCTAGTTAAAAGGCTCAAACTAGAAGCCTAAAAATTAAAACGCTTATGCTCGAAACTGGCCACCAAATCGGCTATAATTTGAGCGATATGATGGAGCAGCCTGAAAGGGGTAGTTCCGATCCCAAAGCCGATCAAATAGCCGAAATCACAGCAAGGTACGCGGCATCTGGCTATGAATTGATATTGGGGGGCTATATACCAGCCGATCATCCAAGGCCACAAGAAGCCGAAGCCAGCATCTTGACCTTGATGGTTGGCTACTATGGTAAGGACAACGTGCGTGCCGCGGAAAAGGTAGAAGAACCAGACGGTACACGCGTATTTGTACCCGTTAAAATAGATGTCTACGAGCGCCGAACGGCTAATGCCAGTTAGGCTTGCAAAGCGCTAGCCTAAGCCTTAAAATTTGATACTATCGATGTTTCTACCTGAGGATTGAGTTTTCAGTTTTCGGGTTGCAAGATTCATCCTGAACTTTTTTCTAACCAAGGCCCAGAAGGGCAGAGTCCCTCGCGGGTTCGAAAGGCCGAGTAGATACCGCCTCGTGTATGGGGAAGGCGCGAGCGGCTCCAAAGGCCCTTCGGACCCGCGAAGGCTTTGTCCTTCCAAAACCTCTGCTGCCTCTTGCGCTACAGGACGGGTAGCGTCTATAGGCAGCCGGGCGGCTGGAACGGTTCGGTATGGAACACGGATCTTGGGTGGCTGACACCCTGTTTCGTTCTTTCCTTACCCTACCGTTCCAGCCCGCCCCTCTTACCAACCATGCGTGAAGCGTATGCTGATGAGCTCTATCGCGTAATCTCTCAAGAGCGAATTGGTAAGCGATAAGTT
This sequence comes from uncultured Candidatus Saccharibacteria bacterium, assembly GCA_964535365.1. Taxonomy (GTDB): domain Bacteria; phylum Patescibacteriota; class Saccharimonadia; order CAZHVB01; family CAZHVB01; genus CAZHVB01. The sequence continues at coordinate 8,463 of CAZHVB010000002.1, forward strand.
ATACTAAAAGTGATGTTGGATATTGAGTTTATTCGCCAAAATAAAGCGCTAATCCAGAAAGCTGCCAAAGATAAAAAGATTGATGTCGATATTGACGTCTTACTTGAACTCGATGGAAAGCGGGGCGAATTAATCACAACCGTCGAAGCCAAGCGCCATGAGCATAACGAGCTGGCCCAGAAAACTAAAGCTAAACCAAGTGCAGCCGACATCGCAGTCGGTAAAAAGCTTAAATCTGAAGTTGCGGAACTAGATAAAAAACTCGAAGCTATAAACCAGAAATACCTCGAGCTAGCCAATCAAATTCCAAACCCGGCACACCAAAGCGTACCAGTTGGCAAAGACGAATCCGGGAATAAAGTGGAACGCCAAGTTGGCAAAGTTACTGAATTCAAATTCAAGGCGCGCGATCACGTGGAGCTGGGAGAGCTCAATCAGCTAATCGATATTGAAACAGCTGCTAAAACCAGCGGTTCGCGTTTTTACTATCTTAAAAATGGCGCGGTTATATTGGAATTCGCGCTTGTTCAGTGGCTTTTAGGCAAGTTAATTACTAGGGGTTTTACACCGGTTATTACGCCGCAGTTGGTGCGAGAGCAGATGATGTTTGCGACTGGGTTTTTCCCGGCCGATAAAAACGAAATCTACCAGGTGAATTCTGGCGAGGATGATCTTTATTTATTCTGTACCTCAGAGGT
>CAZHVB010000002.1:9170-16665 GCA_964535365.1 uncultured Candidatus Saccharibacteria bacterium
GCCCGGCGTATAAAACCGCAATCTCCCGGGTGACAGGGGGGGCGGATGGGATTTTTTTATCCGGCCCCTCTTCTGTGCCGATGGCTGGCCTGCACATGCTAGCACCGCTCGACCTAAAAGATTTGCCCAAACGCTATGCTGGTTTTTCTACTTGTTTTCGGCGTGAAGCTGGCAGTTACGGTAAAGACGTGAAGGGAATTTTTAGGGTTCATCAATTTGATAAGCTAGAAATGTATAGCTATACCGAACCTGATAAATCGTGGGCCGAACACGAGTTTTTGCTGGCGATTGAAGAGGAAATATTGCAGGAGCTGGAATTAGCCTATCAAGTGGTCAATATCTGCACCGGCGATCTGGGCGTAGCGGCCGCTAAAAAATACGACTGCGAAGTGTGGTTTCCGGCTCAGAAACGTTATCGTGAACTAACTAGCTGTTCTAATACCACTGATTTTCAAGCCCGGCGGGGTGGTATCAAATACCACAGTGGTGACAAAACTGATTACGTCCACACCCTAAATGGCACAGCCATGGCATCAGCTCGCACGCTGGCGGCGATTTTGGAGAACTACCAGACCAAGGATGGTAAAATTAAAGTTCCCAAAGTGCTCACGCCATATGTGGGGCGGGAATTTGTATAAATTAGGGAGGCAAGATGCTGCAGCTTGAAGTCAGCGGTATCCACTTTGAACTTGATGACAAAACTAAACAATATGCCCTAGACAAAATCGGTGGACTGGACCGTTACTTCGGGCGTAAGGTTCGCGGTAATATAGTGGGCCACGTCATCCTAACTGATAATAAAAGTAACGGTGCGCAGCGCTTTAGCTGCGAAGTAACTTTACAGACGCCAGATCGGCGGATCGTAGCTAAAGAATTAACTCCTAATACCATGTTTTCGGCGATTGATCTGGCAGAAGGCAAAATTAAAGCCCAGATAACTAAATATAAAAGCCGCCGCGAAGCATATCAACACCGCCTGCGCGGGCTAATTCGTCGGTTCAGACGCACTAATCGGCCCTAAGCTTTTTGGTAGGCTATACTTAGTAGTTAAATAGAGGCACTAAACAGCTATGAGACGATTTCTCACTAGATTACTCGGTGATCAAAACGCGCGTACTGTCAAAAAATTAAGCGCTCAGACGGCGGCCATCAACAAACTTGAACCAAAGCTGGCTAAGCTTAATGACGCTAAATTGGGGGCGTACACCGATCAGCTTAAGCAAAAGCTAGCGGCCGGTAAGCAGCTTGACGACATACTACCAGAGGCCTTTGGCTTGGTGCGTGAAATGTCTCGCCGTAAGCTTGGCCAGCGCCATTTTGACGTCCAGCTGATTGGTGGTATGGTGCTTCACCAGGCCAAAATTGCCGAGATGCGCACCGGTGAGGGTAAAACGCTAGTGGCAACCCTGCCAGTTTACCTAAACGCGCTAGAGGGCAAAGGCGTGCATATTATAACTGTCAACGACTTTTTGGCTCAGCGCGATGCTGGTTGGATGGCGCCGATTTATCACGGTCTAGGCTTAAGTGTGGGCGTGATCATTAGCGGCAATCGGGCGCTATTGTATGACCCAAGCTACACCGATGAGGAGCACGACGACGAGCGTCTGCGCCACTTAAAGTCAGTCTCTAAAAAAGAGGCTTACGAAGCTGATATTACCTATGGCACTAATAACGAATTTGGCTTTGATTATTTGCGCGATAATATGGCCAGATCCGCCGATGATTTAGTGCAGCGCGGGTTAAATTACGCGATCGTGGACGAGGTAGACTCAATTTTGATTGATGAAGCCCGTACGCCCTTGATCATTTCGGCCCCGGCCGCTGAAAGTGCCAATACGTACCAGGAGTTTGCTCAAATCGCCCGTGAGCTTGCGCCCGAAAAAGATTATTTGATTGATGAGAAAGTTCAGGCCGTCAGTCTAACCGACGACGGCGTTAACAAAGTCGAAAAGCGGCTTGGGGTAGCCAATTTATACGACCCAAGTCAGGTGCGATTGATCTATCATCTAGAGCAAGCCTTAAAAGCAGAAGCCTTATTTAAGCTCGATAAAGATTATGTAGTGAGGAGTGGAGAGGTAATCATTGTTGATGAATTCACTGGCCGTTTGCTCCCCGGCCGCCGCTATAACGAGGGTTTACACCAAGCGATTGAGGCCAAAGAGGGCGTGGCCGTGCTGCAGGAGTCAATGACACTTGCCACGATTAGTTTCCAAAACTACTTCAGGCTTTACAAAAAGCTAGCTGGTATGACCGGTACGGCTTTTACAGAGGCAGAGGAGTTCCAAACCGTTTATAACCTTGATGTGGTGGTCGTGCCAACCAATATGCCGATGATCAGGGCGGATTTGCCAGATCGGATTTATAAAACCGAGTCGGCTAAGTTTCGGGCTATAACTGAAGACGTTCAACAGCGCTATCAAAAAGGCCAGCCAGTGCTTTTGGGTACGGTTTCAATCGAAAAAAATGAATATTTAGGCGAGCTTTTGCGGCAAGCCAAAATTCCGCATGAAGTCCTAAACGCCAAAAACAACGAAAAAGAGGCGGCCATAATCGCCCGCGCCGGTCAAAAGGGCTCTGTAACGCTAGCAACTAACATTGCCGGCCGCGGTACTGACATAGTTTTAGGTAAAGGTATAGCTAAGCTCGGCGGTTTGCATGTGCTTGGCTCGGAGCGCCACGAGGCCAGGCGAATTGATAACCAGTTGCGTGGCCGCTCGGGTCGGCAAGGCGATCGTGGCTCTAGCCAATTCTTTGTGTCACTAGAAGATGATTTGATGCGGATTTTTGGTGGCGAACGGATTGCTTCGCTGATGACAACGCTGAGGGTTGACGAAGATACGCCAATTGAAAATAAGCTGATTAGCAAAGCGATTGAAAGCGCCCAACACCGCATTGAGTCCCACAACTTTGATATCAGAAAACAAGTGCTGCAGTACGATGACGTTATGAACCGCCACCGCGAGGCGGTTTACACCAAGCGCAAACAGATTTTAGCGGCCGCCAACCTTAAACAAGACATTATTGACATGATGGAGCGCGAAATTGATCTGGCGATCAGCGCCCACACTGACGCGCGAACAGAGGAAGTTGAACACGACAAACTAAAAGAACACCTGGCTAACTGGTTACCGCTGACGCCGGTGGCCTGGCAAAAGCTTAAAAAGGCGAGTGATAAAAAATTGGCCACCAGTCTTAAGGATTGGCTAGTTAAAACCTACGCCGCGCGCGAGAAGGAATTTGGTGAAGCCGATATGCGTATGATTGAGCGCTCGGTTTACTTGCAGCTACTGGATCGGTATTGGATGGAGCATCTGGAAACTATGACGCATCTGCGTGAGGGTATTCGCTGGCGGGCCGTGGGCCAGCGCGATCCTTTATCAGAGTATAAAAAAGAGGCTTACCAGTTATTTAATGATCTAAACGCCGCGATTGAGCGCGAAGTTGCCCAATCGATTTTTAAAATTATGCCAGTCAATCAGGCACAACAGGTTGCTCTTGAAACCGAATTAACCCAAGCCGCCGAACAAGCCAATTTTGATAAACCAGAAACTGGTGAACCTGGCGCACAACGCGTAACTACTAGCAAGCCGGCTAAACGTAGTGGCCAAAAAATCGGTCGTAACGACCCTTGCCCTTGCGGTTCTGGTTTAAAATACAAAAAGTGCGGTTTAATTAATTCAGCCGAACACCAGTCTAGAATGAAAGGCGTCGCATGAAGCATATCCTAGAGGAGGTCAAACTCAGCAACGGAACTAAGGGCCTACTGGTACATGTCCCGGGGTCTGAGGCGGTGGGCATGGAGATTTGGTTTAATTCAGGCTTTCGATACAGCGATCGCAATAAATATGAGATGCCGCACATTACCGAGCACTTATTAGTTTCTGCTAACGAAGCCTACCCCGATTCAATGGCTTTCAAAAAGGAAATAGAAAAGAATGGTGCCGGTTTCAACGCTTTCACCAGCAGTATCTTTAACGGCTACCAGTGGTGGTGTGCCGATTTCGAGGTGGAACGAATACTTAGTCTGGCTATACCCCAACTAACTAAACCCCTGATCACATCTAAAGATGTTGCCACTGAACGCTCACGCGTCAAAGAGGAACTCGAAGGCTATCGCTCTGATCATGCCAGCTCGACCGAAGACAATCTAGACCACGCTTTTTACGGGATTCCTGATAATACTATCAGTCTCAATCAATTAGGGAGTATAACTGCCGTCGATATGCACCGCTACTATGTCAACACTCATACCGCTAACAATGCGCGCTTCTTTGCAACCGGTAACCTTAACGGCAAGAATCGGAATTATATTATTCAGGGTTTCGAGCGCTTAATAGCAGGCTTGCCAGTAGGGACATGGAAGTCACCAAAAGCTCTACCAGTTAATAAATTAGACCATGCAATTATTGAGGAACGGAATATTTCGCAAATTTATTATCGCTTGCGGTTCCGATCGCACATACTGGATATAAGAAAATGGGCGGCCGGATCACTGCTGATGGTGGTACTGCATAGCTATTTGCCCTCGAGCCTATTCGGTCGAGTTTACGAAAAAGGCCTGGCCTATCATATTAACAGTGGTTTTGGCTATGACTCGACAGAAAGCGCACTCTCTATTAACTGGAGTGTTAGCCCAAAGAATATCTCGGCCTTGTTTGCAACCATTACTAAGTGCCTCAGTGATGTAATAGATGGCAAAATTGACTTGCCAGAAGTGAAGGCAGCCAGACAAATCTTAACGGGGCAGACTAAGTTACGTTATCAAACGCCCGGCTCTATCTTGAGCTTCTACGCTGAAGACTATATGTTATTTGATCAACTTGTCTCGCTCGAAGAGTGGACAAAACTAAAACTGTCGATCAAACCTGCGGAGCTAGCTACAGTAGCCGCCGAGATGGTAAAAGGCCGAGATTGGGCTTTAAGTTTAGTCGGGCCGATAAAGCAGCAGCAAGCCGCTGAACTTTACGCCTCGATCAAGAAACTCGCTTCGTAAGCATAAGCGCTATTGACAAAACTAGTTATATATTGACAAATATGGTAAAAAATGCTAATGTTTAACTATCTAGTCATCTAGCGACGTGAGCTTGTGAGGCTGGGATCAACTAGAGTTACCTTTTAGGGTGAGTTTAACAATTTGAGTCAGCTATCTAAATAGGTGATTTGACTATTAACTAACTAACTAACTAACTAAGCTAACAGGAGGCAGTATGAAGAACTATCTTCGATACATTTTCTCTAGTACCTATACAAGAATTGTGGTTATAGCGCTTGTCGCTATTGCCGCTGCTGTAGCTCCGTTTGTGGCTAAGGCCGAAAGCCAGCCACGTGACTGTGACACCAATGCCATGATGCATTGTGGCGCATACACCAAGACTGAGTTCGACAGCAAATACAAAAATGGTGACGTTTTGCACACTGGAGCCAACCTGATCCACGTTTATGCCGAAACTGGCTTTAGCAAAACTGCGTTCGATTCGACTGCTACGGTTGATGGTAGCGTAACCAAAGACGGCAAAGTGATTGTTAACGGCACAGCCGTTGCCACCGCTGCCCACAGCTTTGGCCGTTTATTCATCAGCGGTTCCAATTGTAGCGACGAGCATAAAGTAGGCGATTTGTGGGAACGCAGCACTGAATGTTCTTTCCGTAGCGACTCACTATCGGCTTGGGTTTACCTCAAAGATGGTGTTTTTGAATGGGCAGTGCTTAAAAGCTGCGGCAACACCGTCCTTGCTAAATCAGTAGCAGTTTCTGTTTTCAAGTGTACTAACTTGACAGCTGTGCCTCAAAACGGCGACGTGCCCTTGACGGTCAGTTTTACTGCCAAGGCAACCGCTGAGCATGCCAAAATCGAAAGCTACACTTTTGACTTTGGTGATGGCGCCAAACAGGTTGTTAAGACCAGTAACAAAACTGCTACAACTGACCACACCTATCAATCGGCTGGCAGTTTTAAGACCTTTGTGACTATTCAGACCGATATGGGCACCACCAAACAGGTTAATGCCTGTACCGTGACCATTAAGGCTACTACACCAGTCACACCGCCAACGCCGACTCCAACACCCAAACCAACCCCAACGCCAAGCCTACCAAACACCGGTCCAGAATCGGCCGCTTTTGGCCTACTTGGTAGCGCCGGTCTGGGTATGGTTACCCGTGGTTACATCCGTAGCCGAAAGAGCCTGTTAAGCGCGCTGTTGCGTAAATAACCAAAAGCTACTTAAAACCAGGCACCCGAAAGGCCCCGCTAAACTAGCGGGGCCTTTCTATTTTGCGCCACGCTGGGATTTAGCTGGTGGGCTATATACTTATATATATGCAAGAACTTGCGCAATCACTATCCGAACTAACTACTAATATTGGTCGGGCGATCGGCCAGTTGAAGCTAGATCAAAAGATCGGGCAATTAAGCCGTCTAGGGGCCGATATGGCTAGGCTGGATTTTTGGCTAGATCAAGCTAATGCTACGCGTCTAAGCCGCCAACACGCTGATCTTAAAAAACAAATTGCCGATTGGCAAGGACTTGAGGCCGAAGCTCGTGACCTTTTGGAGTTAGCCAAAAGTGGGGATGAAGAGCTAGCTGATGAGCTAGCTAAAAAGTTCCAGCTGCTCAAAACCAGATTTGAGCAGCTGGAATTTGAGCTTAAGCTAGCTGGACCATACGACGCCAACAATGCTTTTTTAGCGATTCACGCCGGGGCTGGTGGCACTGATGCAATGGACTGGGCCGAAATGTTAATGCGCATGTATAGCCGCTGGGCCGAAGCCCGCGGCTACCAAACCGATATCATTTATCGCGCGGGCGGCGAGGAGGCTGGGGTCAAGAGTGGCTTAATCAAAATTAGTGGTCACTTAGCCTATGGCCGTTTGAAAGGCGAGCATGGCGTGCATAGATTAGTGCGCAAAAGTCCGTTTAACGCGGATCATCTGCGTCAGACTTCGTTTGTGCTAGTCGAAGTGCTGCCTGAGCTTGATACCTCAACCCAAAGTGAGATTGACTCTAAATATATCAAAGTCGACGTCTTCAGGTCTAGCGGCCACGGTGGCCAATCGGTTAATACCACCGATTCGGCCGTACGCTTAACCCACTTGCCAACTGGTATTACGGTTAGTGTCCAAAACGAGCGCAGTCAGCTGCAAAACCGCGCTACGGCCATGGCTATTTTACGTAGCAGACTGGCCAAATTGGCCGCCGACCAACACCAGGCTGAGCTCGCTAAACTAAAAGGCCCGAACATTAAAGCCGAGTGGGGTCAGCAGATCCGTAATTATGTGCTTGATCCATATAAATTGGTCAAAGATTTACGTACCGGACTTGAGACTAGTGATGTGGCGGCCGTCTTAGACGGCGCACTGGATAGCTTTATTGAAGCCTACTTAGCCAAAAATATTAGCTAAAACCTTGCGTCAAGCTTAAGGACTTGGTGTGTTACAATAAGCGGCGTGATACTGTTGGACCGCGTCAATAAAACCTACGGTAAGAATGCCGTA
>CAZHVB010000003.1:0-6410 GCA_964535365.1 uncultured Candidatus Saccharibacteria bacterium
TAACTGTTCAGGAGACATCAATATTATGCCCGGGCCCCGGACTCTTATTAGCCGTAAAATCTGTGATACTTGGAGCTGTGACGGGGCATGGCGGTTGCGGATCAGAAGTTGTCGGGATGCCCTTGCCGCTAAAGCCCAGCGCGTTACCCAATGCTACCACGGGAGGATTCCACAGGGCATATTCGGGGTCGGATGATGGTAATTCGGCGTGTAAAGTTACGGCTGAGATTGTTTCTTTATCTTTCGTAGCAGTGCAGTCAGTCGCCAGTTTGCCGGTTTTTTTATCAATCACAGCGGTTTGGGCAGTGGGGTACGGCTTTGGTACATACCAGGATGGAAAAATGTCGGTTCGGGTAGATTTGGTGCCAGGTCCAGACAGGGTACCGGTATAGGCGTCGAGCGTTACGGTTTTAATGCCAGCCGGTTTGACGAATGGTAGGTTAGGATGGCCTTTTAGCGCGCCGGTCATAAAAGGTCCCCAAATCTTGCCGGTCAACAGCGAAGTAATGGTGGTGCGCATTGGTGTATTGGCGTTGTTACCTACCCAGACACCAGCTATCAAATCGCGCGATCCACCCATCATCCAGCCGTCTATGTCGTTGTCAGTCGAACCGGTTTTCACAAACACAGTGTGGCCAGGCACCGTCATATAAGGGTTAAAGCCGAAGGTGTAGCTACGCACCGGCACGTCCGATAGTATGTTATCAATCAGGTAAGCAACCTGCGGATCTAGTACCCGCGTCCCCACCGGCTTACTGTTGTCCTCCAGTACATTGCCTTTAGAATCGGTCACTTTCAAGATTGGTGTTTGGGCATAATGCAAACCACCGTTGGCAAAGCTTTCATAGCCATTCACGTGATCTGTTAATTTAACGCCACCCGAGCCAAGTACTAAGCTCAAACCGTAGTCACTGGCGTTTTGAAGAGTAGTAATGCCAAGTTGATGGGCAGTATCGAGCGCCTTAGTTAGGCCTACAATATAGAGCATTTTGACAGCCGGGATATTGATGGAGTTAGCTAAAAACCAGCGCGCACTATTAACGCCATGATAACGATTATCGTAATTAACCGGTGTGTAACCGCCGCCAAAGTCGGTGCGTACGTCGTATAAAGTACTGCCCGGGCCCCAGGCATTAGTTTCAAAGCCGGCAGCATAGACGTAGGGCTTAAAGCTTGAACCCGGTTGACGGTAGGAAGTAGCAGCATTAAAGGCGCCAAACTTCGGATAGTTAAAGTCACGGCTGCCAACCATAGCTTCAATCTGACCGGTGTTGGGATCGGCGGCCACAAGCGCAGCATTATTACCGCCTACTGCATCAATCTGTGACATACCCCCCTTAACGGCCGCTTCAGCTTTCTTCTGCAAGCCTACGTCTAGGGTAGTTATAACATTCAGGCCACCCTGGTCTACGGTAGTTTCACCGTATTTTTCGCTTAAGTACTGTTGGGCGTAAAGCACAAAGTGCGGTGCGATCACATTGGCAAATAAGTTTGGCACATCATTGACCTTGGCATAGGTATCGGTGCTTTTGGCCGTCGCGTACTGTTGGTTGTTGATGTAACCCTGGAAGTGCATTTGATCCAGAATCACATCACGTCGTGCCAGCAAAGCGTCAACATTCTGGCCATAAGGCGAATAGTAGGATGGTGCTTGGGGCAAAGCCGCTAATAACGCTGATTCGTCGATGGTCAAATCTTTGGCGTCTTTATTGAAATAAGTCTTAGCAGCGGCCTGAACACCGTAAGCCTCTGAGCCATAGGGAATTTCGTTCAGATATAGCTGTAAGATGTCATCTTTGCTATAAAGTTGCTCGACTTCGATTGATAAAATCAGCTCTTTGATTTTGCGCGTCAGTGATTGCTGATTAGTGAGCAGGGCGTTTTTGACGTACTGTTCTGTGATAGTTGAACCGCCCTGCAAACCATTGGTGCGGTGCAGCACGTCGTTAATGGCGGCCCGAAGAATGCTGAAAACACTGAAAGCACCGTGGTGGTAAAAGTTTCTGTCCTCGATCGCTATGGTGGCATCTTTAATCCAGGGCGACATTTGATCTAGCTTAACCACTGTCCGGTTTTGATCGCCGTGTACCTCATAAAGCACGGTTTGGCCAGTGCGATCATAAAAACGCGTTGTTTGAGCTAAAATTTTGCTGTTAATTTGGCCGGGCGTTGGTAAATCTTTGGCAAACCACAGGAACAATACGACAATTAGGCCAAATCCGATAGCTGCCCAAATACCGAATAGCTTCAGAGCTGTAATGCCGCCGGCACGCGTAAACCAAAAATCCCTAAAGCGCGTGGGATTTAAGTACCAAAGCCAGCGACGCCACCATTTTTTGGGTGGTGTGATGCCGCTGGTGCTCTTGCCTCCCCGTTTTGTGTGCCGCGGGCTGCGATGATTAAAAAGCCTAAATCTCTTCATTTACAAACAAAATCTTCCCAGTTGAGGTCAATTTCCAATTATATAGGAATACTAGTGTTTACAACACCCGCTGGTTATACTTATTACAATGCAAACTGTCGATGAAATTTTGTCGCGGCGGGTAGGCAAAGTTCTACCTTCGGCCGATGGATTAAGACAGCTGATGGCCAAGCGTAAAATCCGGCTGTATCTTGGTATTGATCCAACCGGTGCGCGTCTGCATCTAGGGCACGCTATCGGCCTAAAAAAACTAATGGAGTTTGCGAACGCCGGTCACGAAGCGATTCTGCTATTTGGCACCGGTACGGTACTGGTCGGCGATCCGTCCCTACGTGCCAGCAAACGTCAAACCATCTCGCCGGCTGAAATCGATGAAAATATTAAGGATTGGCAACGCCAAGCCGCCAAACTAGTCGATTTTAAAAAGGTTACCGTCAAACAAAACGGCGACTGGCTAACTCAACTTACACTTACCGATGTTATTAAAATTGCTTCAAATATCTCAGCGGTGCAGCTGTTTAAACGCGAATCATTCCAGCGTCGGCTCGATCAGGGTGATACAGTTTGGTACCACGAAACCATGTATCCGGTTTTACAAGGCTATGATTCAGTTGTAATGGATGTTGATCTAGAGATCGGTGGTAGCGATCAAGAGTTCAATATGTTGATCGGCCGTGAGCTGGTAAAAAAGCTGAGCCACAAGGAAAAGTATGTGCTGACGACGCCGATGATTTTAGGCACCGACGGCCAGCAAATGAGCAAAAGCAGCGGTAATTGCATTTGGCTAGATGACACACCAGCTGAGATGTATGGCAAACTGATGAGTATCCCTGATGGCCAAGTCGACAGTTATTTTACCCTATGTACCGATGTAGAAAAAAGTGAGCTCAAAAACATCAAAAGTCCACGTGATCTAAAAGCTCGTTTAGGGTTTGAGATTGTCAAAATCTATCATTCCGAAGCTGATGCCAAGCAGGCGGCCACCAACTTTGATAAACAATTTAAGCAAGGCGGGTTACCAGATGAAATTCCCGGTGCGCACGTTAAAACAGGGGAGCGGGTGTTAGTGGACGTGTTGGTAGAAGCTAAGTTGGCCGCTAGCAAATCCGAAGCTAAGCGCTTGATTGCGCAAAACGGCGTCAGGCTTAACGGTCAGGTCGCGGTCAGCGCAACCATCAGCCTTGCGCCTGGCGACGTCTTACAGGTTGGCAAACGTAAATTCACCAAAATTAAAGCCTAACACTCGCAGTCTTATGAATTAATATTGTGAAGCAAAATGTCACAAAGTTAGCGGGCGTAGGGGAAGCGGTTACAAAAAAGCTCAAGAAGCTTGGTATTGAAACAGTTGATAATCTGATTAACTTTTATCCGCGCCGCTATGACGACTTCTCGCAAATCACACCGATTAGCAAGCTCAAACCCGGTCAAGTTACCGTTCAGGGAAAAATTCTACGGGCCGTTACGCGCCGCACCTTCCGGCGCGGTTTCGCAATTACCGAAGCTATTATTGATGATGGTGCGGGGGCGGTGAAGGCGGTCTGGTTTAACCAGCCATATTTAGCAACCTCGCTTGTTAAGAACGTACCAATTTTTGCTTCAGGAAAACTTGAATTCAAAAGTGGTAGCTATGCTCTTCAGCATCCGGTAATCGAAAAAGTCAGTGACTTTCCCAAAGATACGGCGCGGATTGTACCGGTTTATCCGGAAACGGCCGGTTTAACCAGTCGCCAGTTGCGCGGCCTCATCAAGCCGATTTTACCAGCTATCAAGAAAATTCCGGATCTTTTACCAGGTAGCTTAATCAAAAACGAGAAACTGCTAACAAAAGCCCAAGCGCTCAGCCAAATCCACTTCCCGGATTCCACCAAAAGCCTAGATCAAGCCAAAGCTACATTGGCTTTTGAAGAGCTTTTTACGCTGATTTTAACCAGCTTGATCATAAAAAGAGAAATTCAGACCAATCAAACCATACCGATAAAATTTAATGAAAAACTAGCTAAACAATTTGTTAATGGTTTACCTTTTAAATTAACGGATGCGCAGCGCAAAGCTGCTTGGCAAATTCTGCAGGATATAGCCCAAACTACCCCTATGAACAGGTTGCTGGAAGGCGATGTTGGCAGCGGTAAAACCGTGGTGGCGGCCATGGCAATTGCCATGGCTAATGTGGCCGGTTTACAAGCAGCACTGCTGGCTCCGACTGAGATTTTGGCTCACCAGCACTATAAAAATCTTTCAAAAATCTTTCAAAAATCCACCGATCGTCTAATTTTGTTATCGGGTGGTACAAAGCAGGCCGAGCGAACAAGAGTCCTAGATGAGCTGGCTAGCGGCCAAGCGGGTTTAGTGGTTGGCACGCATGCCCTTTTAGAACCGGGTGTTGAATTTAAGGCCCTTGGCTTAGCCATTATTGATGAGCAGCATCGCTTTGGTGTTAACCAGCGTAATCACCTAAAAGCTAAAGCCAAAACCCTACCCCATCTTTTAACCATGAGCGCCACGCCTATCCCGCGCAGCCTAGCCCTAACGATCTATGGCGATTTGGATATTTCGGTGATTGATCAAATGCCGCCAGGGCGTAAACCAGTCAAAACCAAGTTGATAGCCGAAAAAGATCGCCACCAACTTTACCAAAAAATTGATTTGGAAATTAAGGCTGGTAGGCAAGTGTACGTGATCTGCCCGCTAATATCAGAATCGGATAAACAGGGCGCTAAAAGTGTCGAAAAAGAAGCCGAGCGGCTTAAAAACGATGTGCTAAAACACCGCCAAATCGGGCTGTTGCACGGCCGGATGAAGGCAGTCGAAAAAGCAGCCGTGATGCAAAAGTTTATGGCTAAGAAGCTGGACATTTTGGTATCCACCACGGTTGTGGAAGTGGGGGTGGATGTGCCAAATGCTAGCGTCATGGTGGTTGAGGGTGCCGAGCGGTTTGGCTTAGCTACACTGCACCAGCTGCGCGGTCGAGTCGGCCGGGCTAGCCACCAGTCGTATTGTTATCTTTTAACCTCTATGGATAGTCAAGCCAAGCAGCGATTAAGCTTGCTAGAACAACACACTGACGGTTTTGTTTTAGCCCAAAAAGACCTGGAATTACGTGGCCCGGGCAGTATTTACGGCGTGCGCCAGCATGGTTTGCTCGATTTACGCATGGCTAATCTAGCCGACACCAAATTTATCGCCCATGTGCGCGAGGTTGCGCAAGCTTTTCTAGCTAAAGATAATTTGGCAATCTATCCCAATTTACTTAAAAAAGTTAATCAGCTCAAAGCCGTCACTCAACTTGATTAGGATATAGTTAGATTATGCGGATTATCGGGGGTAGCCTGAAAGGCAGGAATATCGCCGCGCCTAAGGGCGGGCAGACTCGACCTGTCACTGATTATATTCGCGAAGCTATTTTTGACATTATGGGGGATGTTAGTGGTTTAGTGGTGTTGGATTGCTATGCCGGTAGCGGTAGCTTTGGTATCGAAGCTTTGAGCAGAGGAGTGGCTTCTGTTGGGGCGATAGAAAAATCTCTGATCGCAGCTAAAAGTATTAGGAAGAATATTGAAGCTCTCGGTCTGGCCGATGATTACCGTCTGTATCAGCAATCGGTCTCGTTTTGGGCTAAAACCCACCGCAAAAAATATGGCGGCTTTGACCTTATTTTTGTAGATCAGCCGTTTACTGATATGCGCCTGGCGGTTTTTGGCTTGCTAGCGCCCTATCTTAAGCCCGCCGGGACGCTCATAGCCCGCTTTTCTAAGCATGTCCGTATATCACACATCGATGACTTGCAGCTAGCCGATCAGCGCCAATACGGCGATTCAATTGTGGCTTTCTATCATCGCGCGACCGATAATCTATGAAACTTTGGTGGGCGAGAGAGGACTTGAACCTCCACGGGTGTAACCCCACTAGGTCCTAAACCTAGCGCGTCTGCCAATTCCGCCACTCGCCCTCGAGCTTAAATTATAACCGAATGTTCTTTGGCAAAATACAG
>CAZHVB010000003.1:6420-12326 GCA_964535365.1 uncultured Candidatus Saccharibacteria bacterium
AAATACAGCCGATCAATAGTAATCTAGGCACTCAATAAAGATTAGATTACACTTATAAGACAAATGGCAGAACTTTCGACTCAACCCTATAAAGGGGCGCGCGATTTTTACCCGGCGGATATGCGCCTGGAGCGCTATATTTTTGGCATTTGGCGTACCGTGGTAGAGCGCTTTGGCTACGAAGAATATACCGCCCCATTGATTGAATTGACCGATCTATACCGTGCCAAAACCGGCGAGGAAATTGTGGACGAGCAAGCCTACAACTTTACCGACCGCGGTGGGCGTGAAGTCACCATTCGGCCAGAAATGACACCCAGCTTAGCGCGCATGGTAGCCGCCCAGTATCAAGAGCTGGCCTATCCGCTGCGCTGGTATGCTGTTCCAAACTGTTGGCGCTACGAACGGCCGCAAAAAGGGCGTTTGCGCGAGCATTGGCAACTAAACGTGGATTTGCTAGGGGTGGCTGGTATCGAAGCCGAGCTAGAGATTATTCGCATAGCCGATAACATCATGCGGGCTTTTGGCGCCACGGACGAACAATTTTCGATCCGCCTTAATAGCCGTAAGTTGATGAGCTTGCTTTTGGGTGAACATTTGGGATTGGATGTATCGAAGGCCCACTTAATTTCTAAACTAGTCGACCGCAAAACTAAAATGAGCGAGCCGGCTTTTATGGCCCAAGTCCAATCAATTATGGGTGAAGACAGCGATAAACTTTTGAATCTTTTAAGTATCGATAGCTTTGAGGGCTTGCCAACCTCGGTAGTCGAAAGCGGTGTAGTGGAGGAACTGCGCCAGCTGTTTGAACAACTAAACAACTTTGGCTTAAAGAACATCAAATTCGATTTAACCTTGATGCGCGGGCTAGATTACTACACCGGCATTGTATTTGAGGTTTACGACCAAAACCCCGATAACAAACGCGCTCTATTTGGCGGCGGCCGCTACGATGAATTAACGACTATTTTTGATGTGCCAAGTGTGCCGGCAGTTGGCTTTGGCATGGGCGACGTTACGATTCACGATTTTTTGGCCACGCACCAGCTTTTGCCCAAACTTGATTCTGAAACTAAGGCTTACGTGATTGTAGTTGGCGACTATCTGGCCGAGGCTCAACACCTTGCTAGCAGCTTACGCAAAAGCGGTGTTAATGTGGCGGTTGATATTACCGGTCGTAAACCCGAGGCACAGCTAAAAACCGCCATCAAAGACAATATCCCCTTTGCCATTTTCATCGGCGAAAAGGAAGTCAAAACCAGTCTTTACCAGTTAAAACAGCTTGCGACCCAAAAGGAACAGACTTTAAGCCTCGACAAAATCGCTCAAGCCCTTAAATAGCTTGGCCAGAGTATAATACCAAGCTATGCAAGTGACAGTTGAGCGGTTGAATTCAACCGAAGTCAAATTGGTGATAGAGCTTGAGGCCAAGGATTTGGCGCCAGTAGTTACGCACGTCTTTAGCGATTTTGCTAAAAGCGTCAAAATAGCCGGTTTTCGGCCAGGCAAAGCGCCCAATAATCTTATCGAGCGCGAAGTTGGAGACGCCAAGGTTCAGGCCGAGGTGATAGAACACGCCGCTAGTCAGTTTTTCCAAAGCACGGTTGCCAAAGAAAAACTGCGGGTGCTGGTCGCGCCACACGTGGAGATACGCAAGTTCGTAGCCTATAGCCAGCTAGAGCTAGTTTACAGTTTTGAAGTTTTTCCTCAAATTAAACTGGCAGATTATAAAAAAATCAAAAAAACTAAACCAAAAATCGAAGTTAACGAAGCTGAAATCGATCAAGTAATAGCCAGTTTGCGGCTCAGGTTAGCTAAACGCAGCGAAGTCTCACGAGCCAGCGCTGAGGGCGATGAACTTATGATTGACATGGTTGGTACTAAAGACGGCGTGGAAGTGGCTGGCACAAGGGCCAAAGATTATCCGGTGGTGCTTGGTTTGGCCCGCTTTGTGCCCGGGTTTGAAACAGAACTGGTTGGCTTAAAACCAGGCGCCCAAAAAGACTTTAAGGTGACTTTTCCCAAGGATTATCCGGAAAGCTCTTTACAAAACCAGCTCGTCCGATTTTCGGTTGAGGTTAAACAAGTCAATCAACTATCCTGGCCTGCAGTTGACGACCAGTTGGCGCGCGAAGCAGGGCCGTTTAAGGATTTAGCAGGGTTAAAAGCCGATATCAAAAAGCAGATTGCTAGCGAAAAGGACCACGACGGCCGGCGGGCGCTGACCGATAGCTTGGTAGATGAGATAAGCGCTAAATCCAAGCTCGATTTACCTAAAGGCTTGGTGGCACGCCAAACCGAAGCCTTGTGGCAAGAGTTTGAAGCCAACGTGGCAAAGCTCGGCAATAGCGTAAACGATTATTTGAAAGCTGAGGGCAAAACACGAACCGAAATTGAAACCATGCTAACCCAAGAGGCCCAAAAACGCGCTCGCACCGCCCTGGTGTTGAGCGAAATCGCTCGCGCCGAAGGCCTTAAGGTAACACCAGAAGAGCTCGAGATTAGACTACAAATTCTAAAAGGCCAGCACCAGGATACCAAGTTTCGCGCCGAGTTGGATAAGCCTGCTAATCGTCAGGAACTGGTTGATCAGCTGCTGATCGAAAAAACTGTTAATAAACTAGTCGGCTACGCCACGAAACAATAGGCAATAACGTCGTTGGCACTCTTGACGGGTGAGTGCTAATTAACTACACTTTAACGATAATGGGTGTTAAAAATCAGATTCTGATCCCGACAGTAATTGAAAAAACTCACCATGGTGAGCGTGCCTACGATATTTATTCTAGGCTTTTGAGAGATAATATTATCTTTATTGGCACAGCCATCAACGATGTAACGGCTAATTTAGTGGTGGCGCAATTGCTATTTTTAACTTCGGAAAACCCGACCAAGGATATTCAGATGTATATTAATTCGCCCGGCGGCGATTTACTATCTGGCATGGCGATTTACGATACCATGCAGTACATCAAACCCGATGTTCAAACCATTGCGGTTGGCTTATCGGCGAGCATGGCAGCCCTGTTGCTGGCGGCTGGTACCAAGGGCAAACGTCTGGCGCTGCCAAACGCCAGAATTATGATTCACCAGCCGCTGAGTGGTTTCGAAGGCACAGCTAGCGATATTAAGATCAGCGCCGAGGAAACTATGAAAGCCAAACGCTTAACCGAAGAACTTCTAGCCAAACACACCGGTCAACAGCTTAAAAATATTGAACGCGATACCGATCGTAACAAATGGTTTAATGCCGAGGAAGCTAAAGCCTATGGGCTTGTGGACCAGGTGATTGAGCATGGCGGTATCAGGCCGCATCTAAAAAAAATCCGTAAGGGCGCTTGACAGGCAGGTTGTAACTTGCCAAAATGTAGCTAAGAGGAAGAATTAAACAACAAGCTTACAGCGTGCATAGCGCTGTTTTTGTCGGTTTAGCGGGGTCCTTGGCAATATCAAAACACATCAAAGTCAAAACAACTTAGTCACGCTACGGAGGCAATAGGGGTTATGGCGACTGCGCCAACCAAACGTGAATACTTTAGCCAAACCGAAGAAGTAGTTGAACTGCCCGACCTTTTAGAAAACCAGCGCCGGTCGTTCCAATGGTTTATAGATGAAGGCTTGGGCGAGGTATTTGCCGAAATTGGCACCATCGAGGATTATACCGGTACTAAGTTGTCCTTAAGCTTTAAGGATTATCACTTTGAGCCGCCTAAATATACTGATTGGGAAGCCAAACAAAACAACGTTTCTTATGAAGCGTCACTGAAAGCCACAGTCGAACTCATTAATAAAGTTACCGGTAAAGTTAAAAAGCAAGAAATTTATCTAGGCGATTACCCTTATATGACCGATCGTGCCACGTTTGTGATTAACGGGGCTGAGCGGGTGGTGGTTTCGCAGCTGGTGCGCAGTGCTGGAGTTTTCTTTACGGCCGATACTGCCGCCGATCGTCAGTGGTATGGTGCCAAAGTAATTCCCGGCCGCGGAGCTTGGCTCGAATTCGAAACCAGCCCGGCTGGCGTAATGTGGGTCAAAATCGACCGGCGTCGTAAAATTCCGGTCACTACCTTGCTTAGAGCGCTCGGCTTTAGTACTAACCAGCAAATCAAAAGCTTATTTCAAGCAGTTGATAACGGCGAGCTTAATTATATTGATAGCACGCTTGAAAAAGACCCCTCGCAAACCACTAGCGAAGCGCTTTTGGAGGTTTACCGCCGCCAACGACCAGGTGATTTGGCGACAGTAGAAAATGCCAGAAGCCTTTTAGACAGCACTTTCTTTAATTTCAAACGCTTTGATTTTTCGCGCGTTGGGCGCTACAAGCTCAACAAACGACTGAACTTGAAAATACCCAACACGCCAGAAAACCGCGTGATGCAAATTGATGATTTGGTAGCAATCGTGCGTGAGATTATTCGGCTGAATAACTCGCAGGAGATGGCCGACGAAATTGATTCATTTGCGAACCGCCGCCTGCGCATGGTTGGTGAACTGATGCAGCGACAATTCAGGATTGGACTTTTGCGTATGGAACGAAACGCTAAAGACCGCATGAGCGTATATGATTTATTGACCGTTACTCCCCAACAAGTGCTTAACGCCCGGCCGGTAGTAGCCAGCGTGCGAGAATTTTTCGCAAGCTCTCAATTAAGTCAATTTATGGACCAAGTTAACCCTATCAGCGAACTAACACACAAACGTCGGCTTAATGCTATGGGTCCGGGTGGGCTTTCGCGCGAACGGGCCGGTTTTGAGGTGCGTGATGTGCACCGTACCCACTACGGACGGGTTTGTGTTGTCGAGACGCCAGAGGGTGCCAACATTGGTCTGGTATTAAGCCTGGCTTGCTATGCTCGGATCAATGATTACGGTTTTATCGAAACGCCCTATCGTAAGGTTATTCGCGAAGTTACACCGCTTCAAGCGCCTGGCCACATTACTTCAGACGTGGTTAAAGACGCGGCCGGTAAACTAATTTTGAAAGCCGATACCAAAATTAGCGCGAGCGACGTAAGTAAGCTTAAGCAAGCCGGCTTAAAAGCTGTGCCGGTACGAGCTAGAGCGACAAATGAAGTAGCCTACCTTGACGCGGCCGATGAAGAGTCGGTCATTATTGCCCAAGCCGGTACGCCAGTTGATAAAAACGGCTACTTTCTCGAGAAACGCCTAGCTGTCCGGCATAGCGGCAATCCGGGCGAAGACGACGCCAACCACGTTGATTACTTGGATGTTTCGCCCAGGCAAATTATAGGTGCTACCGCAGCGCTTGTGCCCTTTATTGAAAAGGATGATGTTAACCGAGTTTTAATGGGCTCAAACCAACAGCGTCAGGCCGTACCATTGGTGCGCCCGCAGGCACCGATTGTTGGTAGCGGTATGGAAGCGGCGGTGGCCGAAAACTCAGGCCAAGTAATCCTAGCTCAAGATAACGGCAAAGTACTGCAAGCCGAGGCGTCTGAGTTAGTGGTTCAGTATAAAAAGCTTGGCAAAAAAGTTTACCGGCCGCGGCTGTTTGAACGCAGCAATAACGGGACGGCCATAACCCAGCGGTTAGTAGTAACAGCTGGTGATAAGCTCAAAAAAGGCCAACTACTGGCTGATGGCATGAGTACCGACAACGGCGAGCTGGCGCTCGGGGCTAATCTTTTGGTAGCTTTTATGCCCTGGGGCGGTTACAACTTTGAGGACGCCATTATTCTATCGGAGCGGCTGGTTCATGACGACGTCTTAACCTCGATTCACATTGAAGAGCACGCTATTGACGTTCGCGAAACTAAGCTTGGCCCAGAACAGATCACGCGTGATATACCTAACGTGTCAGAAGAAAGCCTGGCTGATTTAGACGAAGATGGCATTGTGCGGATTGGCGCCGAGGTCAAACCAGGCGATATTCTGGTTGGCAAAAT
>CAZHVB010000004.1:0-10697 GCA_964535365.1 uncultured Candidatus Saccharibacteria bacterium
CTTGCGTCTGATCTGACGAGAATGCCGAGCCGTTTCTAACTCTAGTTGGTAACGCTGCTTGAAATTAGCTAAATAGTGCCTGTAGAAGTACGTGCTAAAAAGAATCAAGGCTACGATCAATAGAAGCGACCACAGCCGCCAAGCGAAGCCCCTAATCGCTTCAAGTTGAGCAACAACAAAAAATATACCAACTAGGCTAGTTGATAGGAAAACCAGCCTGAACGCTGACCTAGCTTTTTTGACGACTGGGACTTGGTTTAGCTTACGACCATAAAAAAGCAGCGTGGCCGTGGTTGCTATCACCAGCAGTCCCCAAATTACTAGGTAGACCAGGCTCTCACCTCTTGAAGGATAGGTTGTGATAAATACAACGTGCTTAGTCCAGGTTGAGACTGTCAGTATCATGGCCATACTAATTCCCAAAAGGCCACCGGCTATTACCTCTGAGGGCTTGTGTCCCAAAGACTCTTTCAGTCTTGGTAGCTCTACAGAGCGATCAGAAAAACTTTTTTCCAGGATTGAGTTTATGATAACAGCTTGGTCACCGCTGGCCTTACGCACACCGAACGAATCATAAGTTACAATCGCCGCGATCAGAGCCGCCACCCCAAACAGGGCGCTGTTATAACCGGATAAAATTAACGTGCAAGCCGCCAGAGCGCAGACAGCAGCCGAGTGAGCACTCGGCATACCGCCGGATTGATAGAATAGGCGAAGATTTGGCCGACCTTTTTTAAGGCTGATAACGAATTTCACGAGCTGGCTAACTAGCCAGGCAATTAAGGGCGCAAAAAGATAGGGGTTATATAGATTCACGTCTTATCTACCGTCTCAACCATCGGCGAAATTAAGGCCGCCGATACCACTTCGTCGCCGCTGTTAAGTCGCATGATGCGGACACCTTGAGTAGCCCGCCCAATGGTTGGAATATCTTTAACCTTAAGCCGAATCAGTTGGCCTTGAGCCGAAATCAAAATTAGCTCGCTCTTAAGCTCACTGGTAGCCAAAGCCGTAATCACCAAGCCAGTTTTAGCATTTACCACTGCTGTTTTAATACCCATGCCGCCACGATTATGCGGTGTAAACTGACCGATTTTAGTCCGCTTACCATAACCGTTGGCCGTCACGATCAAGATTTCGGTTTCAGGGCTGACAACGTCCACGCCCACCACAACATCACCGCTGCGCAAGCGAATACCTCTGACACCCCTTGTGGTCCTACCCATCGGCCTGGCTTCTTTTTCATTAAAACGCAGGGCTTGACCATTTTGAGTTGAAATCAAAATTTCGTCTTTCCCTTCTGTCACTCGAATCCAGCGCAGTTCATCACCCTCATCAAGTTTGATAGCCTGGATGCCGCTGATACGAATGTTCTGGTATTGAGATAGTGCTGTCTTTTTTACAACCCCTAATCTGGTAGCCATAAATAGATATTGCTCTTCTCGGCCTTTTTGGGCCAGGTTGATTAATGAGCTAATTTTTTCCTCTGGGGCCAGCTGCAACAGGTTAACGATCGCTTGACCTTTGGCGTTTCTAGAGGCGATCGGAATTTCGTAGGCCCTTATTTTAAACACTCTGCCGCGGTTAGTGAAAAACAGCACTGAATCATGGGTGTTGGCGAACACCAGGTGTTCAATAATGTCCTCTTCTTTGGTGCCCATGCCGACAATACCTTTGCCACCTCGCCCCTGAGTACGATAGGTATCAACCGTGGTGCGCTTGATGTAACTACCGACAGTTAGGGTGATGACCACCTGCTCGTTGGGGATTAACTCCTCATCAGTGATACCGCCCAACTCTTGGGCTATAACTTTAGTTTTGCGCTCATCAGCGTATTTTTGCTTAATGTCCAAAAGCTCACCCCTAATGACTTTCAAAATTTCAGCTTCGCTAGCTAAAATCTTCTCAAGTTCCTTAATGCGCTTCAAAAGTTCTTTTAGTTCGTCTTCAATCTTCTGGCGTTCTAGACCCGCCAGCGTGCGTAGCTGCATGGCCAAAATCGCCAGGGCCTGGACCTCTGTCAGCTTAAACTGCGTCATTAAGTTAGTCTTGGCAACTTCGGCCGTTTTAGAGCCGCGGATAGTCTTTATGACTGCATCGATGTGATCTAGCGCTGTTTTAAGGCCCTCCAGGATGTGGACGCGCTCTTTAGCTTTGCGTAGTTCATATTCGCTACGACGCCTAACTACTGCCTGGCGATGTTTCAGGTATTCGCTTAGCATGCCCTCAAGGTTCAAGACGCGCGGCTGGATACCATCAACTAGTGCCAGGGCGTTTAAGTGAAAGGTGATTTGCATCGGCGTCCACTTAAATAGCTGGTTCAAAATTTTCTTTGGATAAGCATCTTTTTTAAGTTCAACCACAATTTTAACTACACCTCTGGCGCTTTCATCGCGTAGGTCCGAGATACCGATAATTTTTTTGGTCTTGTGCAAATCGGCAATTTTTTCTATTAAAGTAGCTTTATTTACGCCATAAGGCACTTGAGAAACCACAATTTGATGGCCTTTTTTAGTCTCGCTAACTTCGGCCACAGCCCTTACCACGATGCCACCCCGACCAGTGCCATAAGCCTGGCGGATTGATTCTTTACCATAAATTATGCCGCCAGTTGGAAAGTCTGGTCCTTTAACAAATTTAAGCAATTCCTCGGTCGAAACAGCTTGCGGACTATCGATCATGAACACCACACCGTCAATCAGCTCTCCTAGGTTATGGGGCGGGATGTTGGTGGCCATACCGACGGCAATGCCCATTTGGCCGTTTAAGAGTAGGTTTGGTACCGCAGCCGGTAAAACTGCTGGCTCTTGTTCGCTGCCGTCAAAGTTTGGCCTAAAATCAACCGTTTCTTTATCAATATCAGTCAAGAGCTCTTCTGAAACAGACGATAGCCGTGCCTCGGTGTAACGCATGGCGGCTGGCGGATCACCGTCCATTGAACCAAAGTTGCCTTGGCCATCAATTAACAGATAGCGCATCGAGAAGTCTTGAGCCATCCGTGCCAAGGCGTCATAGATAGCCTGATCACCGTGAGGGTGGAATTTACCCATGACTTCACCTACCACCGTGGCACTTTTACGGTGTTTGACGCTATGCTTTAGACCCATACGGTTCATAACATACAAAATGCGGCGGTGGACCGGTTTTAAGCCGTCACGAACATCCGGCAATGCCCGAGACACAATCACGCTCATGGAATAATCAAGGTAGCTCGTCTCCATCTCGGTCACGAGCGGCCGGGCTTCAACCGAGCCGGTCTTCGAAAAATCAACTGGTTGGTCTAATTGGTCTTTGGCCATCGGTTAGATATCCAGGTTAGCCACCTGTTTAGCACGGCTTTGAATAAAACTTTTGCGTAAGGTTACATCTGTACCCATCAGTTTAGTAAAAACCGCGTCGGCTTTTTCGGCGTCCTCGATGGTAACTTGCAGCAAAATACGATTCTCAGGATTCATAGTGGTTTCCCAAAGCTCATCGGCATTCATCTCGCCTAAACCCTTGTAGCGTTGGATGCGCGAAATACCGGCTTGTTTTAAAAGCGTTTTTTCATTTTCATCGACAATTGTGGTCTTTTCGATCTCTGAAGTATCGGCCGCTCGATCGGTTTTAGCCTTGATTAACTGATCGATTAGTTCGTCTTTTTCTTCCTCGGTGTAGGCGTAGTGCCGCTTTTTGCCAGCCTCTAAAAGGTAGAGTGGCGGTTGAGCAATATAAACATAGCCAGACTCAATTAACTTAGGTAGATGACGAAACAGCAGCGTCAGCAGCAGCGTACGAATATGGGCACCGTCAACATCGGCATCGGCCATTAAAATAATACGGTGGTAGCGTAAGCGGCCAATATCAAACATTTCACCAATATTGGTACCAAGCGCCATAATTAACTCCTTAATCTCTTGATTGGTCAGCATCTTATCGAGCCGCACGCGCTCGACATTCAGAACTTTACCGCGCAGAGCCAAGACGGCTTGGTGACGGGAATCGCGCCCCTCTTTTGCTGAGCCACCAGCGGAGTTACCCTCAACGATATAGATTTCTGAGGTTTTAGGGTCTTTGCTTGAGCAATCCGACAGTTTACCGGGTAGAGCGGTTGACTCTAAAGCACCCTTACGAATTACGGTATCACGAGCAGCGCGGGCGGCGATTCGCGCTTTAGCGGCCAAGCTAACTTTGGCAATGATCTTGCGGGCATCGCCGGGGTTTTCTTCCAAGTAATAAGCCAGCCACTCGCTAAAAACCTGCTCAACGTAACCGCGAATCTCCGGGTTACCGAGCTTGGCTTTGGTTTGACCTTCAAACTGGGGGTTGGGCAGCTTAACCGAAATCACCGCTGTTAAACCTTCACGTACATCTTCGCCGGTTAAGTTTTCTTCTTTTTCCTTAATTAAACCGCTTTTGCGCGCGTAGTCGTTAATGACGCGGGTTAGGGCAGCTCTAAAGCCAGTAGCATGGCTGCCGCCTTCAGCGGTGTGAATGTTGTTGGCAAAGGGCTTGACGACCTCCACGTAGGTATCAACGTATTGCAAAGCAATTTCGACCACGGTATCTTCTATTTCTTTTGACACATAAAACGGCTTGTCGTTAATGATATCTTTGCCGCGGTTTAGATGGCGAACATATGACTCAATCCCGCCCTCAAAGTAAAAGCTATAGCTTTTTTGATGACGCTCGTCAGTCAGTGAAGTGCGCAAACCACGCGTTAAATAAGCTTGGTGGCGTAGGTAATCAAGCGTCGCATCGTAATCAAACTCGGTGCTTTCAAACACCGTTTTATCAGGATAAAAAGTAATTTCGGTGCCGGTCGTATCGGCCGAACCGATAGACTTAACTGGCCCGGTTGGATTACCGCGCACATATTCCTGCTGGTATAGTTTGCCGTCGCGGCTAACTTTGGCTGATAGTTTAGACGACAGGGCGTTAACCACGCTGACACCAACCCCGTGCAGCCCGCCGGAAACTTTATAACCACCGCTACCAAACTTACCGCCAGCGTGCAACATAGTTAAAACGGTTGCACGCGCGCTTTTGCCAGTTTTGGGGTGCTTTTCGACCGGAATGCCGCGGCCATTATCGGTCACGGTCACGCCACCATCAGCTTTGAGCACAACGTGGACATGAGTCGCAAAGCCAGCCAATGCCTCATCTACCCCGTTATCAACCACTTCGCGGATTAAATGAAACAGGCCGTCTGGACCGGTACTGCCAATGTACATACCGGGCCGCTTACGAACCGGCTCAAGACCTTCTAGCACCTGGATTTGGCCAGCGCCATAACTAGCCTTTTGATCAGCCATATCTTTGTCTTTCACCTCTTTAGGATTACCTTATATTATACCGTGTTATGCCCCGTTCGACAACTCTTAAACAGGGCTTAAAAGTGACGAAAAGCTAGTCGTCAAGCACGGTTGGCGCAGCGGGCGGCTGGGGTTTGGGCCGATGAATAACGCCATTTTCGTCAATATAAATCTCGCCTGGTTCTAAGTCCGGCATGCGCTCCCGGCTAACTAAACGCATTGGTTTTGGCGGCTTAGTTTCAGCCGAATCTGACTTTTTGGTAGTTAGCTTTTGGGATTTAGAAGCTGGCTCTAGATCAATGTCTGGATGGGCCGGTTCAACTTTGTCGGCTTTTTTAAAGGACAAATCCGCCCTGCCGGCCTGACTCGCCGGCATAACTTTTTGGCCTGGGCCAACGTTTAAGCTCGCATCGCTAGCTAGTAGCGTCGCTAGTTGGTCATCGCCGGGCGGGGGCGTTACGTTTTTGGGTCGATGCCTAAGCTCTTTGCTTAAACGAAACGATGAACCTTTGCGCCCCGTGGCTCGGTCTACATATTGATGCGTTGGCGGCTGGGGTTTGGGTGTGCTCGAGCGACGTTTAGCTAGCCATTCATCCAAGAATGAACCACCAGGCGCGGCTGACTGATTAATTGGTGGCGGCAGGCTGTTGGGCCGAGCCGACTGGCTAAAGCCCAAACTATCAAATGGATTGGGTGCAGGTTTAGTCTCCAGTCGCTTGAAAATCGTGCGTTCGACTTCGCCCCTAGGCGTGCCATATTTGGCGGCCGATAATTGTTTCAGAGCTAGGGCCAGGTGCGTATTAGCCGCTGCTAACGGCGGGGCGATAGCCATGCTGAACGGCTGCGATGGTATCCCCCTAAGCATAACCTTAACCGCGGCTTCAAAATTGGGCAGATTGACTAGGTCGCGCGCTTCAAAGGCTGGTGCAAAATGTTTGATTAAAAAGTCAGCGTCATTCGGACTACAGCGGAAACTGACAATAGTACCAGTGTTGCCAAAAACGGCGTCGCGCACTGATTCATCAAGCTGAGAAATATATTGATTGGCTACCACAAGACTCAAGCGAAATTTCCTGGCCTCCGATAAAATGGTGGCAAACGAATCGGTTGAGAAATTCTGGAACTCGTCAACGTAAAGCGTAAAATCGCGCCGCGAATTTTCTGGTACATCAGCCCGGCTCATAGCCGCTGCCTGAAATTTCATCACAAAAATCATACCTAAAAGCATTGAGTTAAGTTCGCCTAAACGGCCCTTGCTCAAGTTGGCAATTAGGATTTTACCGTTATCCATAACGTCGCGTAGGTCAAACGAGCTATTAACCTGGCCAATGATGTTACGCATCATTTCGTTAGAGGCAAATGCGCCAAACTTAGATACAAACCAGCCTAAAATCTCGCCCCGTCTGGCTTCTGAAGTCTGCACCATTTCCTTGTTCCAGAAATCAAGTACCGTCGGATCAGTCACGTGTTGCAGCTTGTCGCGCATAAACTGGCGGTCTAAAAATAGCTTGGGGATTTCAATAAAGGTGGCACCACTCGGATCACTCATCAAAGCCAGGGCGGCGTTACGAAACCAGTGTTCGTAAATCGGTCCAATGATGCCTTGGTGCTGTGGATCATACAGCCGGTACAACATATTGATCGCTTCTTGAATCAGAAAATCTTTTTGTTCGGCGGTACGGTACTCAAACAGGTTTAAGCAAAGCGGAAAATCGGGCTCACCCGGGCTGAAATAGATAATGTCCTCGGTGCGCGATTTTGGTACCATTGCCAGTAGTTCCTCTGAAGCGTCACCGTGTGGATCGATGAAAGCCAAACCCTTACCGGCCAACATGTCCTGGACTATCAGCTGCTTTAAGATCGTAGATTTACCAGTGCCGGTTTGCCCCACAATATATACATGGCGGCGGCGATCTTCGTCAGTTAAATGAATTTCCTTTTTAAGCCCTCTAAACTGGTTATAACCAAACAATAACCCCTCGGTCGGTAACTTTGACGGCGCCTCGACTTGCTTGGCGTGTTGGCGTTCGACCTGGGAAGTGTGTGTGAATTGATCGTCTGGTAAATGAAAAACTGTGGCCAGTTCAATACTATTTAAGATTAGTTTAGCCTCGGTTGGCGGGAAAAACCGAAAAATAAAGGCAGTGACAAACTGCTCGATGTGTTTGGCTGGCTTAAAATTCAGCCCGTTTAGGACCGGGGCATCAAACAAGGCAAATGCGGCAATCAAATTACCTAAAATGGCCTGGGCCCTTAAGGCGTTGTTACCCGAAGCTACAATTCGAATCAAGACTTCAAAACCCGGATGTCTAGTTTTTTCTTCAATCGCCTCGACGACCGACTGCTCTAAAGCGCTAAGCGGCTCAGCCGGCTCGTCTTTGGCTTTTGGCTCAGGCACTTTAAACGGCGCCGATAATAAATCTTTAGCTGATAAGACCGAGTTGCCGCCTTTTTTTTGTTTACGCTTACCATCGGCTAAGCTTTCAGCGCTTTTACTCCAGCCGATCTGGGCAGGACGCAGCAAAATTTGTACTGCCGCGCCATCGCCTTTTTGCAAAGACATAGTGGCGTTAATTAAAGCCTGAATCGCATCTCGTTTAAGCTGGGTGAAAGTAGCGATTGGGTAGCCATAATGCTCTTTGAGCACAATTTCACCACCCAGTGTGCCGCTAATTTTGCCACTGGGGTTAAAGATGTTGTGATCCTCTACTTCCTCTAGTCGAGCGGTTGGATAAGCTGTTAGGACGGCTTGTTCAATGACTGATTGTAGCGCCACCGGCACGGCTACAAAAAACTTAATCAGGCCGTCAAGCGCGATGATTTCAAAAGCCAAGTGCCTTTGGCCGTAAAAGCGGTTTTTGAAACCTTTTTTAAAGGTGCCGGCAATCAAATTGTACAGCACCTCGGCCTGCGAAATGTGCTCCTGAACAACCTCGCGAATATCGCGACCACTCGGCCCTTCCGCTTCAGACGGCGGCGGCAAGTGAATCAAAAGCGGCACCATTTTCAGGCCACGTTCCACGCCTTTAGCAAAGTGCAACATCCGCCGCCAAATAAAGAAGCCGATAGCTGAGAATATCAGAAGCGCTATTAGCAAAATTATGATGCCTGCAATCACGCCACCCATGGCTTTGGCTGGCCTAGCCGGCTGCTTTCATCTCCTTACCATAGCGCTTTTTCAGATAATCGCGCTGCAATTGCTCAACCTGAGCTTCCTGGGCATGCGGGTCGTCTTTGGTATGATCAATAATTTCTTTAGCTTTATTAACCCACGCCATCTCGATCATATCCACATCTTCAGCTAGATCTGGGGTAGTACCAAGCTTAGCTTTGGCGACTTTAGCCTTTTTAGCCTGATTATAAGTTGCGTCGTCACTAACAACTGGCGGCTGAATCGGAGGCAAGGCTAAGCCAGCCGAGGCTCGAGTAGCCTCCGGTGAAGGCAATTGTTCGCCATGACGCTCCGGGGTAGGCGGCACCTGTTCTGGCATTGAAGGCGCGGGCGGCGTCTGTTCGACACTTGGCGGTATAGCTTCGGGCGTTGGCGAACCAGCTGGTGGAATTAAACCGTCTTCCATTACCCATAAAGTATAACAAACTCGTTTTGGATATTAGGTGTAATTGTTTTAGCGAAGCTCGGCTTGGAAACTGGTTCGTAAAAGCTTCACTAGCGCATTGAGTCGATCGCTGATTTGTTGATCGCTATAATGTGGCCCGGTTGGTTGAATTTCGATGTGTAGAGTCAGGGCTCGCTTGCTGGTGCCAAGGTCGGTGCCAAAATAGTCACCGCCATAAGTTATTTTAAGGTCTTCTGGTTGACCGATGCCTGCCATTACCGTTTGCCAGTTAATGGCCTCATCTAACACGATTGTCAAATCACGCTCAATGACTTGATAACGTCCAATTGGCTTAAAATTTGGCTGGCTAGTGTTCTGGTTAAACTTAGTCAAATCAATTTCAAGATAGGCCGCTGGGTGACGGATTTTCAGGGCCTTGGTTACTTGCGGGTGCAGCTGACCTAAATAACCAAGACTTAGTTTATCGGTTTCAATTTCGGCCACCCGGCCTGTTAGCATAAATCGGTAGGAGTCAGCTGGCTGAAACTCCAAGTCTAAGTTAAACCTAATGGCTAGGTTATCAATCACATTTTTAACTGCTAAATACGGCTCGCGCTCGGCCTGGACAATCACGCTTAGTTTGGTTGGCTCAGACGGCAATTCCTGGCCGTTAGCTGGCACAAACACCCGGCCGATTTCAAACAAACCGAACTCAGTTTTAACTAAGGTGTTGGTTTTAACAGAGGCAAGCAGACCCGGCAGTAGACTTTGTCTTAAATAGCTTTGTTCTGGCGAGCGCGGGTTAGCAACCTTAAGGTGCGCGTTGGGTTCATAACCAAGCAGCTTGAGCTGATCACTGCTGACAAACGGATAATGCAGGCTTTCAACTAAACCAAGGCCAATTAGGCTGGCCCGGATGTCCCATAGATTTGTCCAGCCGCGATCGGGTTTAACCTCTTTTGGCTGCCAGGGCGGTAAGCTACTTGGAATATCATCTAAGCCAACTAACTTAATCACTTCTTCAAAAACGTCCTCGGCTAATTTAACATCAGGCCGCCAGAAAGGCACTGTGATGGCTACCCAACCTTCTAAATGATCAACGTAGCGCTTAGCGCCAACAAAACTATCATTTTGGCTGTACCTTGAAAGTGGTGCCACCACCACCCCTAAATTTTTGTCGACGTATTGGCCGCCATTGGCGTGTATAACCTTGCCCCCACCAACGTATATGCCGTCATGAATGATAAATTTTGATTTAGCGAGTTTATTTTTAGTGAAGCTACCGTCGCCATTGCGGGTAAAGTAGTGATCATTCGCCGCATCAGTGTCTTTGCCTCTTAGAAACAGCACGTCACCCGGCTTAAGCTCAGACGTTGCTACTGGATCGCCATGCTCAAACTGGCCCAGAGCGCTATGGCCAACGTAAACATCAATCAACGAGTAGACATAATCTACTAAATACGAACAGTCAAAAGCACCAACCCCGTCCTGTTTAAAATTAGCCCCCCACTTATATGGCTTACCTAGGTGTTTTTTGGTTTCAGCCACAATATCGAACTTTTCAGCTACAAAACCAAGACTACGTAGTTTGCTAACAATCTCCTCCTCGGTAATTTTTTGACCGGCTAGTTGAGATATTCGAGCAGCCTTAACACCGATGTGCTGAATCCAGGGCCAGATGTTGAGCTCATCTTCAACCCATTCGACTTCAACCTTAGCCAGTTGCTCTAGTAGTACTAGTGCCCGATTTAAGCCGACACCGACTACTTGAGTTGGCAACCCGCGCTCAAAACGGGCTCTGGCGTCGGTGCGCAAACTCTGTCTAACTTCAGTTTTACGTATGGCA
>CAZHVB010000005.1:0-10273 GCA_964535365.1 uncultured Candidatus Saccharibacteria bacterium
ACCGAGCGCACCCATCATATAGGAGGCAATCAGGGCACTGAGGGCGGTTGGCGCTAGTTGGCTCGGGTAGCCGCTAGTGGTTGCTGAGCCCACGAAATAAAGCGTGGTCAAGAGTAAAAAAGCCATTGGTATACTCGGCCGATAAATGCCGATCAGTAAAATAAATATTAGCCACAGTGGATAGTAAGGCGAAGCCAACCCGCCACTAGCCAGCAATACCACGATAACGTTGATGGTGACAAGACTGGTATTGATCAGCGAGGCTGCTACCAGCGAGCGTTTCTGTAAGGCAAAATAAAGCGTTAGCCGGTAGATTAGCTGCACAATTCCAATACCAATTACCAGTATTTCGGCACTAGTCGGTGAACTACTTAAAGAATGCCGAGCTAACAAAAAATAGTTAGCCGCTAAAATAGCGTTAGTCAGGGTTAGCGTCCAGTCAAGAATGGTATAGATTTTCGGTTTTACAGCGAGCATCACACTTATGCTTAACTGCCATTGAGTATGAGCGCAATTAAGCCTGTTTGCAAACAATTTTAGGTATAATTGATTTAGCGGTTAGTAGATTAACTTACCACTTACTA
This sequence comes from uncultured Candidatus Saccharibacteria bacterium, assembly GCA_964535365.1. GTDB lineage: Bacteria > Patescibacteriota > Saccharimonadia > CAZHVB01 > CAZHVB01 > CAZHVB01. Next base: position 585 of record CAZHVB010000005.1, read on the forward strand.
CATATCACTTACTGTTTTGGTCCCATCGTCTAGTGGCCTAGGACGCTAGGTTCTCAGCCTAGTAACGGGGGTTCAAATCCCCCTGGGATCACCAGATACCGTATGATTCGTAGTCGGGGGTTGATTACCCATCACCTGGGTCAAAAGCTCAACGAGCTTATTCGGAGTGATATCAGCCTTAATTAAATAGCCATCGGCTTCAGCTTCTAGCGCCCGCCGCGACTCCTCATCCTGTGCTAAGTTGGTTAAAATCACTATCTTGGTAGCGCTCAAATCTCTGGGGCTATGTTTACGCAGTTGTTCTAAGACTTCGATACCGGTTAACTGCGGTACCATGATATCAATCAAAATCAAATCGTAAGGATTTTGACGGGCTTTGTCCAGTCCGGTTTTGCCGTCGTAGGCAATGTCAACCGTATAGCCAGATCGCTCTAGCACATGAGTATACATATCGACTATAAATGGATCATCCTCGATAAAGAGAATGGTTTTTGATCCAGCCATGAACCCCCCGGGTTATTTTACTTGCTCCGTCCACTTCAAGATGCCTATGACTAAGTTTATCGTAAGTCGGTAGTAAAAAGCCAAAAGTTGATCCTTGGCCGACAACTGAATGAACCCAAATGTTGCCGCCGTGTGCTTCAACAATGGCTTTGGACATATAAAGACCGAGCCCGGTACCCCTGTGGCTAGCCCGCGTGCGGTGCGAGCGATAAAATTTTGTGAAAAGTTTATCGATCGCGTTTTCGGGTATGCCAACACCGCTATCCTGAATAATGGTTTCAATCATATCGCTAGACGGTTTGACACTCACAATAACTTCCGTGCCGGTCTCACTATACTTAATGGCGTTGTCGACTAAATTATTAATAACTTCAACAATACTGGTCCGGTCAACGGCGACCGGTGGTAGCTTATCGGGTAAGTTAAGCACCAGTTTTTTACCTAGGATGCTGGCTTTATTAATTAATTCCTGACAAGTACTTTGCATTAGCTCAATCCAATCAGTTGGTTCTAGCTTGAGGTTAAGATCGCCATGTTCAATCCGCGAAACGTGCAGGATGTTGTTGATAAAGCCGGATAACTGCGAAGCGGAAATTGTCAGTTTGCGCATGATCTCTTTGTGTTCGTTGTTCAAGCTGGCGCCAAGCTCGTTTTCAAGGATTTCTAGGTAGCCGCGGATAACAGTAATCGGTGTGCGTAGCTCGTGCGCTGCTAAAGCCACGAAATCGACCTTCATATCTTCGACCTCTTGCATTTCGGTGCGGTCGTGAAACGTAACTAAGGTGCGGATGCCGTTGGGGTCAGTGCCCTGGTAGAGTGCCTCGACATCAACTGATCTGACTTTGCCGTCTTTGGTTTTAAGCCTGATCGCTTCCCATTGTTTTGATTGTAAATCAGCGCCCTCACAAGCTGATAGCCAATCGTTGAGCACCAGGCTATTACCGCGCAAGAGCGGCAGAATCTGGCTAACTGGCTTGCCTGCCGCCTCGGCCAAGCCATAACCAGTAATCTTGATAGCGGCTTTGTTGAATAGAATAATATGGGCGGCTGAATCGAGCGCAATTACACCGTCACTAATGGCGTTAACGACATTGCGCAGCCGGCCGGCCTCAGCTTTAATGATAGCTAACTCGGCTTGATCGTGAGCCGAAAATTGTTGCAACTGATTACTTAGTTGGTCAAGCATCAAGTTTAGTCCACCAAATACGCCTTGTAGCTGGTCTGGCGCGCGGTAATCGTAGTGGCGTTGGTTTAAGGCATCGACTTGTTGGTAAACGCTCTTTAGTGGCCGGTTAACCTGGCGGTAGAGCCACCAGAAAGTTAACATGGCAACCAAAACCGAGACCGCGGCCGTTAAGATCAATCGGCGGCCTGATTGATAATTAGTAAACTGCTCTAGTATAAACCAGGCAGCGATACCACTACTTAGGGGTAAGCAGCACGCCAACCCGACCATAATGGTAAAGCGAGACTGTTGGCGATGTTCCATAGCTAAAGCATAGATGATGCAATCGCAAGAATAAAGCTTGTGGCTAAACTGATTAATTCTTAGTACGTTACAGGTCGACCGGCTGGTACCACCGCAAACCAAGTCGATCCACGGTTGAGCAGAATATCCTGGCCACTACTATCTAATAAACGTAGTTGCGAGCTGGGTGAGGCTTTGCTCCACGTGCCTTTGTATGTCACGCCATCGCGAAAAACCACCACCTTACCGCTGCCAACAGTGGGCATAACGGCATACTCGCCGCTATAGTGGACCGGCATAGTAACCACAACTAAGTTTTTGACGGCGATTTGTTTATGGTTAGTATGATCAATATCAGGCTGCCCAGCCAGATAGCGCTTGTAGGTATCGGATGATTTGTCGTATTTGAACTTCACTGCATAGTCTGGTCCGGAGTAACTAATATTGATTACGGTCGCCGTTGGAGTGGTTGCCGGATGGTCTTTGTTGGTTCGAGCGTATGGGGTGAAGCTGCTAGTTTTGTAGCCAAGGCTAATTGCTAGTTTTTCTAGTGCGCTACCAGAAGTATATAAATTATGCGGTGCTATTCTAGTGCCTATGCGATAGAAAGTTGGTAAGCCATAAATTAAGGCGTTCATGTCTTTAACTTGCCGGCTTCTAGCTAGGCTGAGGGCTTGCCCGCTGCCGCCGGCGTGAATGATAACCGCGTCAAAACCCATAGCCCAGTCCAAGTAATAGGGTCGCAGACTACGGACTGGTCCTAACACTCTTGGTCTAGCTTCTTGAAATAGAGCCAGGTAGCGAGTGATACCACCTTCGGCCACGGTTTCAAAAACAACCCCGGCCTGGCTTAAGCCTGACTGTGGTCTGGCGCCACCCGGGCCAGCTAAGTTCTCGACCATCACACCTAAGACTTGATTGTCAGCTTGATCAATTGGTACCAGCAAACCTGTCAAAGGCGACGGTACAAGATTTGGGTTAGTTTTGTGCGCTACAACGGTAGTACTACCGGGGTGATCGTAAAAAATATGCTGCAAAAATAGTGTATAGCCGGCCACGCCCGCGGCACCCGCGAAGACTACTGCCAGTACCAGCTCACGCCAGTGTTGCTTAACGTATATCTTGACTCGGTCTGTGATTTTTGGTTTAGGTAGAAGATCCATAACGCTTATGTGTTAGTTTAAAGCATCGCAATTGTGGCTTCAAGCCGCCGGGTGGTCTCGGCTTTACCAAGAGCATAGATTATATCCCAGATCGGCGGCGTTTGGTCGCTAGCGGTTAGGACTATCCTTAGCGCGATAAAAAAAGGAGCGGCTTTCGGGCTATGCTGGTTGATTAATTCGCGCAAATCCGCTTCTAGTCTGTCCCGGCGGCTGATGTCAGCTTGATCCAGCCATTTTCTAACAGTCGTTAGCCAATCTGCTAGCTTAATCGATGGGTTGGCTTTGCTAAACTGCGTTTTCAGCGTCTTTAAGGTAGTCTTCGTGAGCTTGGGAGTGGTAAAAAAGTAGATTGATAACTCAGGCAGCTCCGATAGTAACTTGAGCCTATCCTGCAAGATGTCTAATACTTTCTGCTTCAGTTTGATATCGGCCTTCTTAGCAGCCGCTGGCCAAAATTCCTCAGCCCGCTTAGCTAGTTCGTCGACTTTAAGTTGGCGGATGTAAACTCCGTTCATCCATTTAAGTCTTTCAGCGTCAAATACGGCCGGGCTTTTTTGTACACGCGCGATGCTGAATTTCTTTATCAGTTCGGTAGTCGTAAAGATCTCCTGTTCACTGCTGTCATTCCAGCCTAAAAGCGCCAAAAAATTAATCACCGCCTCAGGTAGGTAGCCTTTGTCGCGGTAGTCTAATACATTGGTGTCGCCCGTCCGCTTGGATAGCTTCTTACCGTCAACTCCGTTGATTGGTGGCAAATGCGCGAAAACGGGAATCTGTTTAAAGCCTAGCGCGTAATAAAGCAATATGTGTTTTGCGGTTGACGATAAAAACTCGTCACCCCGCAATACATGTGAAATCCGCATATCATGATCGTCAATTACGTTGGCGAAATTATAGGTTGGGTAGCCGTCCGACTTGATAATCACGAAGTCTTCTATGTTCGATAGCGCTTCGCTAAAATCGCCGCGAGCCGCATCTACCCAGTCAAGCCGTTCAGATAAAAAACGATGCTTAGCTAGGACGGCTTTATGTCTGATTTTTTCTACATCTAGCCTGATTGGGTATGGCTCAGATTTATTGATCGCCCTGGCGCCGGTATGATATTCCCGCTCTAGCCGTTTACGATAAACGAATGGACGGCTGCTTTTTATAGCCGCGTTGCGGTACTTTTCGTAGTCTCGCCCCGCAATATATGAGTAGTAAGCTAACCCATCACTCAGTAACTGCTTGGCGTAGTGCTCATAAATACCTAAAACTAAATGCCTTTCTGACTGCGAATAAGGGGCGTGCTGACCGATGTGTTTGTTGTCCCAGTAGCCCTCGTCGGGTATAAGGCCTGTCCACTTCAGGCTACTCAGAATTTGTTCAGCACCGGCTGGCAAGTAGCGCTCTCGATCCGTATCCTCAAGCCGCAGAATAAACGCGCCCTGGTTATTTTTGGCAAACAAATAGTTAAATAAGGCTGTCCGTAAGCCGCCAATATGTAAAAAACCGGTCGGGCTAGGCGCAAAACGGACGCGAACCTTGGTCATACGTTTAAGTATCCAGTATTAACTAGGCTGCTTCAAGCGTTAGAAGCTGGCAGCCAGACTAAGAATTTGATCGGGCTGTAGTGTCGTATCCTGACCGTTGATTGTATAAAGCACGTTACCGAATACCCAAATCGCATCGCGCCCATTAAACACAAAAATCGTCAATCCGCCGTTTTGATCGTAACGATTAACGCATTGATTAATGTCAACTTGACAACCAGCTAACGGCTTTACGTAGCTCTCAAGTAAAGAATCGGGGTCGATATAGCCAGTGGTTTTTTCGGTTATGGTTAACGTTCCGCCGTTTTTAGAAACAGCTTGAGCTTTGATTTCGCCGCGGCCGGTTTTAGACACTGGTCCGCTGTAACTGAAACCGCTGGGTAGATGGCTCGGTAGTGAGGCGTTTGTTATGCCGGCTCTGGCGGCGGCTACTCTTAGCGATAGCGAGGGGATGTTTAGATAGCTGACATAGGCAGTCACAACCAAGGCTATCAATGCGATCGGTGTCGTTAGTACTAGACCGCGATGATTACTGAGCCATCCGGACAATTTCCGAACTGGTTTGGGATGGGAACTGGTCGTTAACCTTTTGATGTCTTGTTTACTAAATTTGGACAGGCCGGCTTGCGGAGTGAGTAGTACCACTGGCTTTGGTTTACGCTGTCTTAAGCGGAAATCTTGAGCAACGTTATAGCTATGGTTGGGGTTAATGCGCCTAGGGTTTGTAGGGTTTTGTAGCGATTTTCGGTTTTGGTGTGTGAATTTAGATATAGATCGGTGCTTGGAGCTGCGCTTAGCGTGAGCTAGTCGCCGCTCAGTCATTTTTTTTGGTAAGTTTTCGCTGTAGCTTGAGCTAGTGATCGTCTCGCCGACCTCGCTAATCGGTATTTGGACTCGTTTGGTAGAGTGCTGATGGCTCATGGAGCTTTGAATCGGTTGGGCGTTGGTGATTGGTGAAGCTGGCGTTTTGATCTCGCTTGCGTCTTCGCCAGCTAGCCGCTGCCCACAATTAGCACAGTACCATTTTTGCTTGAGCTTAATCGGTTGACTAGCGTTACAGTTTGAACAGTTTTTGGGCATATCCCCCGCTTATGTTTATCTGGCTATAGCATAAAATTAAGCAGCTTACTTTACAAGTTTGTTTGGGCTAGATCGATAAACCCGCCAGATGAAACGCGGGATAGCCAGCTGTCGCTTCAATCGGTAGGGCTCAATTAGCAACCGCCAGAGCCATTCCAAGCCATGGGACTGCATAATGACAGGCGCCTTTTTTACCCGGCCACCGAAACTCTCATAGTCAAATGTGCCGCCTTCGGCTATAAAAATACCACTCGGTAGTATTCCAGCCAGTTCGCTAACTAAGTATTCTTGACGCGGAAACCCCAAGCCCACCAGCACGATCTCGGGTTTAACGGTGCGCAATCGTTCGATTAATCGAGCCTTTAAATTATCAGAAAAAAAGCCGATTTCTGGATCGCGCCCGACGAAGGTACCGACAAGATTGAGCTTGGGCATGCTAGTTTTTAAAAATTTAGCGGTGTCTTCAATGCTGATCTGTTTGCGGGGTGAACCCACCAGAAAAACCGACACATTTTCCTGAGCACAGGCTTCAAGCAATGACCAAGTAAAGTTAGCGGCCCAGGCGTGGTTGGGTAAAATTAGGTGCAGATCTAGGGGCTCAAATACGATCTTAGTTCCACTTGTCACCACGTCTATTAGTCGACCTTTAGTTTTTTGTTGAAAGTAAGCTGCCCAGTTGATAGAAACACCATCGGGTAGCGACAAATAGGCTCGGTTCAATATATCTCTGATGGATTTATTTTTAGTGGCCGCTTCGATTTGTTCGATGTGGGGCTTGACAACATAACACGCCGCCCGCTGCGGCTGTTTAGTGTGACTGATTAGATCATCGACGGCTTGGCTGATGCCAACTTTGTCAAACTCAACCCCTAAAATTGTAATTTTAGGAAAACTAGTTTGAGTTGACATGTTGACTGCCTGCAACAGCCTGTTTAATGGCCTTATCGAAACGGCTTGCGTCGAACTTGCTAGCTTGCTCGAGTAGATTTGTGCGTGAAAAGCGGGTAGCTTCAAGCTTGTCTACCGCTCGGTTAAGGGCCCGGGTTGTCTGGTGTTTGAATAGAATACCAGTTTCATGATCAATAATAGTTTCGGTGGCGCCTCCTTTAGCGTAGGCAATAACTGGTGTGCCAGCTGCCATCGCTTCAACTATGGCTATACCGAAATCTTCCTCATTGGGGAATACCAAGCCGCGTGCCAGCCTTAGGAGCTGTTTCTTTTTAAGCTCGCTGACAAAGCCCAAAAACTCAATATTAGCCGCAGCTTGAGCCACTAAGCGATTGCGGGCTGGCCCATCACCCAGCACAATTAAGCGTCGGCCGCTTTGGTTAAAGGCTTTAATAACTAAATCTATTTTTTTATACGGTGTTAGCATGCTTACAGTTATGTAAAAGTCAGCCTTCTTTTGTTTAACGGACGGCTTGAAACTATCAGTATCAATTGGCGGGTAAACCACTGTTGCTGTTTTAGAGTAGTAGTGCTCAATCCGATTGGCGACGGTTTGCGAATTTGCTAGCCAAGTGTCGACACCTTCGTTACCAGCTAAATCCCATTGGCGGATCCACTTGGTCAGATTATTGGCTGCAAAGCGACGAATGGGGTCCAGTTTCTGTTCAGTTAAATATTGATCTCTGTAATCCCAAGCAAAACGCATCGGCGAATGACAATAGCAGATATGGCGACTAGCGGACGGGTGTTTGATGTTTTTAGCAAAGCCAAGCGAACTTGAAATTATGGCATCAAAACCCTCAATCTTCAGATTTGACACAGCCATAGGGATAAGCGGTAAGAGATAACGAGGATGCGATAACAAGATAGGTGGTAGCTTTTGCAAAAACGAGGTGCGTACACGGTCAGGGTTTATGTAGTTGCCAAACCGGCGCTGATTAAATATCAGTGTGTAAATCGGCGCTTCCGGGTAAAGCCTGGCTAGTTCAAAGGCGACGCGCTCAGCCCCGCCTACTCTTTGATTAAACCAGTCATGGACCAGAGCCACTCTCATTAATTATCCAACCACCGGAAGAAGCCTTAGGCTACCAGGCTTCATACGCTCACCAGAGAGTTCTTTTGATACTCAACCAAGTTTTTAAGAGCCAGACCTATACCGCGGATACCAACCAACATGGGATCGTCGCAAACTATGACCGGTACGCCGACAATTTTAACCAAAAGCTTATCAAGGTTTTTGAGTAGTGCTCCACCGCCCGTTAAAACTATACCTCGATCAATAATATCGCTAACTAGCTCGGGAGGTGTTTTTTCGAGTACGCTGCGAATCGCCAGCACGATTTGTTCGACTATAGCCTGGATTGGTTCGATTGTTTCGCTACTACTGATGGCTATCGTCTTAGGCAGCCCCGTTACGACGTCCCTGCCTTTAACGTCCATTTTAAGCTGTTTACGTTCCAAGAGCGCCATGCCAACCCGCCGCTTAACAGTTTCAGCTGTTTTATCACCGACCGAAAGGTTGTGTTGTCGTCTGAGATAGTCGGCGATCGCAGCATCGATTTTGTTACCGCCAATCCTAAGACTTTGGTTTGCTACCAGGCCGCCAAGCGACAAAACAGCAATTTCAACTGTGCCACCACCAATATCAATCACCATACTGCCAGCAGCCTCCTGAATTGGTACATTAGCTCCTAGTGCAGCGGCCACCGGCTCTTGGACTATGTAAACCGCCCGGCCACCGGTGGCAAGTCCAGCGTCAATCACAGCCTTGCGCTCTGTCGAAGTCGCGCCACTTGGTATGTTGATCATCATATCCGGTTTAATTAAGCGTAAACGGCCGATAGCCTGACTGACGTGGTGTTTTAACAGGGTCAAGGTTGCGCGGTAGTCGGCAATCACACCATCCTGGAGTGGTCTATAAAGCTCAATTGTTTCAGGGGTGCGCTCAATCATTTGTTCAGCCACTTTGCCGACGGCTATAACCTTGTGACTATTCACGTCTCTGGCGACAACAGTTGGTTCACGTACCACAATACCGCGGCCCGGTAGCCAAACGCGCGTATTGTTGGTCCCCAGATCAATACCGATTCGTTTCGCTATCACAACTGGGTATTACTATACTATAATCGTAGCTACTCATCGGTATGAAAGTTTCACCAAGAAGGCTATTTAGATCAATCGGCTATGCTCTTTTGTTTCTGGGCATAGGCTTAATTACTATCCTTTTGGTAGCGATTGGTCGTGGTTACCGCATTGACTTCAAAACCGGTCAAATCTATGGTGGCGGTCTTTTGATCGTGGACTCACTACCTAATGGGGCGCAGGTTTCGATCGACGGCAAGCCAATTAACGTTAATACGCCAGCTAAGATATCTCTCAGGGCTGGTCGTTACCGCCTCAGCTTAGCCAAAGATGGTTATCGCAGCTGGCAAAAAGATATTCAAGTTAACACCTCACAAATAACCTGGGTGCAGTATCCGTTTTTAATACCTACTACCATTACGACTACGTCTTTAGCTAGAGTTAGCCAACCAGCTTTTTTGCAACAGAGTCCGAATCGGCGGCTGCTAGCGCTTGCAACCAACGGCGCAAAACCGGCAGTATCGATGCTCGTGATCGGCAGTTCGGATTTGAAAACGGTTTATCAACTAAGCAGCAGCTTAGCTAAGCAAAAATTTCTAATTTCGGCTATAGCCTGGGCACCCGACAATAGGCATATTTTAATTAGCTTAAAAACTAAAAACCAAACCCACTACCTTGTCGTTGATGGCGTAAGTCAGTCCGGCGCGGTAGATATCAGTAACTTATTTAAACTACCGCTTTCCAGTCTGAGTTTTAATGATCAAAACTGGCAAGAGCTGTATGGGCTTTCCGCCGGAAGCCTGCGCAAACTAAACATCAACGACCAGACCGTGTCGGTCAGCTTGGCGGTCGGTGTCGAGACTTTCATTGTTAGCCGTGGCGCGCCCTATTACGTGCGCACTAACCGTAATA
>CAZHVB010000006.1:0-8989 GCA_964535365.1 uncultured Candidatus Saccharibacteria bacterium
ACCAGAGGTTAAAAGTTATAGGGGTGGCGAAAAAATGCCGACTGACATGCCAGTATGGTACAACGAAAAAGACATAACCGGTCGTGGAGTTGGAAACCGGCTGGAGACCAGTCCTACTCGCCCCGAACCAATGAGTCGTCTTCACAAAGGCTTTAGCGATAGACAGATCGGCGGTTGGAGATTTTTAAGTACGCGTCCCGGAAAACTAGATGAAAAATCTGGGCAGCTAAGGCAGGAAATTATTCAGCTTGCAAAAGAATACCAAGCTAAATTGAGTCGCCCCGTCTAAAATGAAAAAGCCCCTTTTTGAAAATTCTGTGTTGTGTGCGTACGCGTGTGGCGTACACTAGATTTTCACCAAAGGGGCTCTCGGGTGGGACGTGTTGATCTCGCTGGATCATTTTGCACGACCCACCCGGGTACCCTAAATCCGCCCGCGCTCCTTGGAGCTACGAGAAGTTGGGGTGGGAGCTGCCCCTGGCGTAGACCTCCACGGAAACATCGTGACCCTTGACGAGCCACTCGGCTGTCTCCGGTGCTTTCCGGGCGAACTCCGCCTGGATGACCGCGAAGAAAGTCTCCACGATCCCGTGAATCTGGGCCCCGCGCTTCTTCCCGCGGACATGCGTCCAGATGGTGAGGTTAGGGCCGTCGGCCGTGGCCTCACGGATGGTGGTCCTGCAGCGAGTGACCAGTTCAGCCAGTAGCTGCTTGCCTCTCTCGGTAAGTTCTGCACCCATAGTGCAGTAGACTACACCGATGCCAGCGTCGACCGACTCCTCCTTCACTTCCCGCAGGTAGTTTACCTGCATTGATCGCCCCCTTTCTGGGTAGGCGGATTGGGATATGCTTAGCCTAGCACAAAAACCGCCTTTATCAAGGGTATTTTTGACTTTTATATAAGAATGTTTTACATTAAGTATATGATGAATTTGAGGCAGCCTAACCCTGAAGAACCCAAAGAATCTTCGGATGAATCCCAGGAGGGCATTGTCGGTATCGGCACTAGTATTATCAACAACGCTCGGATTCACTTCCAAGAAGCTTACGCTCGCGAACAGGACCCAGACTCTAGAGAAATCTATGTTGCCCGGCCGCTAAATGCTAGTGATCTTAAAGAAGAAGCGGTTGGTGTTCTTTTGACAAGAGACGGCAAAGCATTGCAATACGGTGATAGAAACAGGGAGCAACTTTGGCTGATTGGTCAACCGCGATCCGATACTCATCCCGTGATTGCTCCCGACGCGCCGTTAATTTGGATTGATTATAAAAGCGAGGGCAGGAACATTATGCTGCACGTTGATAAGGATGGGGTCTTTGTAGAGAAAAGAAATGTCAATTTAACTGATTTAGTCCGCCGCATCTTTAGTTTCGCAGGTATTTCAGCGGCAGAAGTTGATGAGGTTCGTGAGATTAGTCAGGCCCCGACCCTAACACCAAAGTTGCCGCACGGGCTAACACCTGAAGTTGTAAACGATAAGGTACGCGAGTTTTTCTTGACACCACTGGCATATAGAAAGCCAGTAAGTTCTTAAGCGGATTGATCGCTACAATAAATCGAATGGTCTATTTTTATAATGCTACAATTTGCTTTATAGATGAATCTAGACACAATTTTCAGAGCCTATGACATTCGCGGTAAAGTGCCGGCTGAACTAACACCACCTGTGGCTCATGCTATCGGCCGAGCGTTTGCCCAGTTTTTACCAGAAGAAGGTCCGGTGGCGGTCGGTCGCGATATGCGTCCTGATTCCGAGGCTTTAACTAACCAAATAATTAAAGGCATCACTGCCACCGGCCGCGACGTTTGGGATATCGGCTTAGTCACAAGCGACATGGTTTATTTTGCGGTTGGCCGCTTTAAGCTCGCCGGTGGCGCCATGATTACCGCCAGCCATAACCCAGGCGAGTATAACGGTATCAAACTCTGCCGCGAGCAGGTTCAGCCAGTTGGTAGTACCTCGGGTTTACTGCAAATCAAACAAGCTACAGCTAAAATACTGAAAAGCGCTATACCCGTCAGTGCTGCTATTGGCCAAGTCACGCCCAAGCCCCTGATTAATAGCTGGATCGATTACGTGTTGTCGTTTATTGACCAAAGCAAACTCAATCTGTTTACGATCGCAATTGACGCGGCTAACGGTGTGGCGGGCCTAACCATCCCGCCGCTCTTAAAGCAAGTGCCCTACCGAGTGGTGCCGCTGTTTTTTGAGCTGGACGGTACTTTTCCAAATCACCCGCCAAACCCTATGGTCAAAGCCAACCTGGCTGTGTTGATTAAAACCATCCATGAGCAAAAGCTCGATTTTGGCATTGCTTTTGACGGCGATGGTGATCGTGCCTTTTTTGTGGACGATCAAGGCAATTTTATCGCCGGAGACATCATCCTGGCGTTAATGGCTAATTGGATTCTAAAGCGCCATAAGGGCGCAGCCATTGCCTACGATCTGCGTTGCAGCCGAATTGTTAAGGATACGATTGAACAAAACGGTGGCCGGGCTATCCGCACTAGGGTTGGCCACCCGTTTATCTACCAGGCTATGCGCGAAGTCGGCGCAGTTTTAGGCGGTGAATCAAGCGGCCATTTTTACTTTGAGCATAACTTTTACAATGATTCCGGGCTAATTGCGGCGATGGTGATCACCCAAATCTTTTCAGAAGCCACCGTACCGCTATCTGAACTGGCTGCCGGCTACCAAAAATACGCTGCCTCAGGCGAGATCAACTTTAAGGCTAAAGATAAAACCGCCGCTCTGAAAAAGGTGGCAGAGGCTTACAGTGATGGTGAACAGGACTGGCTTGATGGGCTAACGGTTAACTATCCATATTGGTGGTTTAATTTAAGACCAAGTAACACTGAGCCGCTGTTGCGTTTGAATGTTGAAGCTAGGGCCAAAGACCAACTAGACGAGCAGGTCGGCAAGTTGAGCCAATTGATAGCGCAAGCCTAGTAGATTGCAAATAGACACACTTTATGCTATAGTATAGATTATGACTTCTTTAGACTCTATGCCCTCGCCTGAGGCGAGAAGTGATGCTCCCGAAAAGTTAGCGGCCGATATTCTGCTAGCTGCTGCTGAGCTGGTTTGGCAGCGTCACGCTGGTAAACTAACAGTTGAAAGCATTACACCCGAACACAGCGCAACCATAGAGTTTACGAGTACACCGCTTGAAGTGGCGACTCATTACCAGCTAGAAGTTAATATAGTTTCTGGTGCTGAGGCTGCAGCCGAGCTATTAAGCCTAAACCCTGGCTGGGCAGGATTGGTAGTTGATATCGATAAATATAAAGGCTGGCGTATAGTCGAGACCCGCCCAGAAGGTGATGAAGTTATTCACCAGGTTGCCGGTTGGCGCACACTATTAGCCAAGCCTCGCTTCGGTGAAATAGCTTCACGCTTCCCATTTGACGTTGGCCGAGCCGTATCAGCTCAAACCTACTTTAGGCAAGTTTCCTAGACATAAATTGAAGCATGAGTAATAACGAGTCGCGATCTCCAAGTTGGCACGAAAAACGACAAGCCGAATCACTACATAGTTCAATTCGGGGCTTTTTCGAAAGGCACGGCTCGAAAGAGATCAGTCTACCACTAGCCTTAGGTAGTATCGTCGTCGGTGCTGTAGTCGGGCTCGAAACCTATCGTTTACTGGTGAAGGTCCGCAGCCACACAGCCGCAAAGCATCTGAACCTTCGCCCGGACGTCAAAGATTTAATCGTAGAGGTTGCCAAAGACAAGATCGAATATCAGCCGGCTGATGCACTGGCTCAAACCAAAACTACACCTATGGATTTCGCTCAACAGGTTGATCGGGTGCTACACCAGGCTACTGGGGGCGACTAACAAGTATTGACAGTCCTGAAACCGATCCTCTATATTTAATACTGAATTAGCACTTATATGGTGAGAGTGCCAATCGAGCTCTTGCCCTTTTAACTACTCAAGAGGAGGACGTATGACTAAAGTGCAGCCATTAGCTGACCGCGTGGTGGCCGAACCAATGGAGGCCAACTCTAAAACTGCCGCCGGTTTGTATTTACCAAGCGATGCCAAAGAAAAACCGCAAATGGCCAAAGTGGTGTCAGTTGGCAAGGATGTTAAAGAAATCAAAGCTGGTGATGTGATTTTGCATGGCCAGTACAGTACCAACGAAGTCAAAGTTGACGGCAAAGATCTTCTGATATTGAAAGAAGAGGATGTTTTAGCAGTTGTTAAATAAGGAAGGAAAAATTCATGGCTAAGAAAATTTTTTATGATGATGATGCCAGACGCCGAGTTCTAGAAGGCGCGCGCAAACTACACGATGTGGTGCGGGTTTCGATGGGTCCTAAAGCGCGTAATGTGGTTATTGGCAAAAGTTATGGTGGCCTAACTGTAACGCACGATGGAGTAACGATTGCCAAAGAGGTAGAGTTGCCTCAGAAAGAAAAAGACGCTGATGTTTTAGGCGAAACCATCGGTGCCGAACTGATCAAACAGGCCGCCAACAAAATGAACGATATGGTCGGTGACGGTACAACTGCAGTTACTATTCTTACTTACCACTTGCTTTCGGAAGCCAACCGCTTAATTGCCGCCGGTCACAACCCAATGGATTTACGGCGTGGACTCGAAGCCGCAGCCGATCAAGTTATTGGCCGCATTAAAGACTTAACCGAAAAAATTGGCAACAAAAAAGAACGGATAGCTGAAGTAGCCACCATTTCGGCTGGCGATAAGCAGATTGGTGAACTAATTGCCGATGTGATTGAAAAGGTTGGCAACGAAGGCGTGGTGACAGTAGAAGAAAGCCAGGGACTAGAGATGGAAAGCGAGGTCGTGGAAGGCTTCACAATGGACCGCGGCTTTGTGTCGCCCTATATGGTGACCGATCCGGCGCGCATGGAAGCCGTGATGGATAAACCGGTCATTTTGATTACCGATAAAAAGATCAGTTCGATTCAGGAATTTTTACCGATTTTGGAAAAGGCCGCTAATGCCGGTAAAAAAGACATGGTGATTATCGCTGAAGATTTAGAGGGTGAAGCGCTAGCCACTTTGGTTTTGAACAAGCTGAAAGGTGTGTTCAATGCGCTGGCCATTAAGGCCCCGGCTTTTGGCGATCGCCGCAAAGAAATTTTGGAAGACATCGCGATTTTAACTGGCGGCCAGGTAGTTTCCGAAGAGCGCGGCGATAGCTTTGAATCGGCTGATCTAGCGGCGCTTGGTACCGCACGCAAGGTGATTGCCGATAAAGACAACACTACGATTATTGAAGGCGCCGGTAGCAAAAGCGAGATTGAAGCCAGAATGGCGCAGATTAAGCACCAAATCGAAAACGCCTCAAGCGAATACGATAAGGAAAACCTGGAAAAGCGCTTGGCGGCTTTACAGGGTAAGGTGGCGGTAGTACGGGTTGGCGGTGCCACCGAAACCGAGATTGAGGAAAAGAAGTTTAGAGTTGACGATGCCGTGGCATCTGCCAAAGCGGCCGTAGCCGAAGGCATAGTACCCGGCGGTGGTGTTACTTTGGTTGATTTGTCACGCGCCATGGAGGTAGATGAAGCCAGTGCTACTACAAGCGAAAAGGCCGGCCAGCTCCTGCTCAAAAACGCACTAGTTCAACCCTTCAAACAGCTGATGACAAATGCGGGCTTAAACCCCGAAGAGAAACTCGCTAAAGTTATCGAAAAGCCCTCGGGTTTCGGTTTCGACGTCAATAAACCAAACGAGATTACGGATCTTAAGAAAGCCGGCATAATAGATCCGGCCAAAGTGGTACGCGAAGTTTTACAAAATGCCGTCAGCGTAGCCGGTACAGCTATGACTATGGGTGGGTTGATTGTCGATATCCCAGAGGAAGAAAAAGCCATGCCAGGCGGTATGCCCGGTGGCATGGACATGTAGGCTTGTCTTAGCCTCAATTTCTAAATCCTAATTTCTAATTACCTAATTATTTCGAGATGAGGCTTAGAGTAATTAGTAGTTAGGGCAATTTGTCATTTATACTTTTGGTTATGCTGGATGACGAAGCTAATATTCGCCAAATTGATAAGTCAGATGCTCTGGCAGTGGCCGCTAGCCAACCACAGCAACTAAAGTTCACGGATTTCAAGTTCGAAGCTCCCTCGGTTGATCATCTCTATAAAGTCGTACTCACGGGTATGGGCGGTTCGGCGCTGGCGGGCTTACTTTTACGTTCTTGGCTGGATGACATCCTGAAGTTGCCATTTGTGATTACGCGCGATTATACCTTGCCTGGCTTTGTGGGTAAGTATACGCTCGTCATTGTCTCAAGTTACTCCGGCAATACCGAAGAAACGCTGGCGGCCGCCACGACAGCCGAAAATAAAGGAGCTACAGTGGTGGCTATGACAAGCGGTGGCAAGCTGGCCGAGTTGGCCAAGTCCAAAGATTGGCCGCTTTTAAGTTTGCCAACCGGCTATCAGCCGCGCATGGCTACCTGGTTTGGCCTAAAAATGCTGGCGGCTATGTTTGATCGGCTGGGTTTAACCGAAGATGCAGCCAGTCAATTAGAAACCGCCCATCAATTTTTGAAAGACAGCGCCGAAGGCTACCTGCCAAAGGTGGCAACGACCGATAATCAGGCTAAGCAAATCGCGCAAGCGCTGTTTGATAAAACGGTTGTTATTTACGGCAGCCCGCTTTTAGCCGCTGCCGCTTATAAATGGAAGATTGATTTTAACGAAAACGCCAAAAATCTAGCTTTTTGTAATAGTTTGCCGGAGTTTGACCACAATGAATTTATCGGCTGGACCGCTAAACCAGCCACTCAGTCGTTTGGCGTTGTTGAGTTAGCTTCAAGTTTTGATGATCCCCAGATTACCAAGCGCTTCAGCGCCACCAACCGCCTACTAGCTGGTAAAATGCCAGCTCCGATTGAGATTAAAGCCGCTGGCGATACCAAATTGGCCCAGATTTTATGGACAGTGCTGCTAGGTGACTTTACCAGTCTTTATTTGGCAATCCTAAATCAGGTTGATCCGACACCAGTTGACCTAGTTGAAAAACTAAAAACCGAGCTAAGTTAAATTCTATAGTCTATTTTCAATTACTCTTTCAATACCCAGTAGGGCGACTCTGGTTTCGAATATTGCATTGTCAATTTCGGTTTCGACTTCATCCATTAGCCGGTTAAGGTCTTCGTCATCTCTCCCTGGTGGCGGGTTACTAGCTAGGGTTCTGATTTGAGCGTCAAGCGCTTCGGCCCCGATCTTGTCAGAGCTAGACCTGCTTTCGCTAAGATAGCTCGGGCCCCTTCCACTTGAATTAGTAAATACCAAATGTTGGCCCATTTTTAGTTCCTTTCTAGTTGTTAGTTTTAAAAAGAACTTCTACGTTTAGTATACGCTTGAGTGTCAAACCATTTATAAATATAAGCCAAGTTTATTATTGACAACGAAGCTTGGCGAGAGCACCATAAAACTAACACGAGGTGTGAGTAGCGCCGCGTGTAAACCCCAAATAAATACCAACAATTTCAAACAAATCGATTAATATGCAACTTTAGGCGACCATAACGGTCGCCTAGTTTGCTTCTTGGGGGTTTATTCGTGGCGTAAAGCTTGGACGGGATGTTTACGAGCGGCTTTAATGGCTGGTGTGATACCAAAGACGATGCCGACTAGGCTAGATACGCCAACGGCCAGCGCAAACGCAAAACCAGAATAAACCGGGCTAATATGGGCGGCCGCCTTTATACCTAAACTCATCAGAAAAGATAAACCGATACCAAGCAAACCGCCAGTTAAGCTTAAGGCAATGGCTTCAGTTAGAAACTGGGTTAAAATTTGGCGATTGTTGGCGCCAATCGCTTTACGAATACCGATCTCGCGCGTGCGTTCGGTCACAGATACCAGCATGATGTTCATCACACCGATGCCGCCGACCAACAGCGAAATTGAGGCAATGCCAGCGATGAAGCCGGTGACGATGTTTAAGATTTGGTTAAAGACTTTTAGCTGGTCTTCAGTAGTTGAAACGCTAAAGTCGGTCTCGCCGCCGTGAGCCGTTTTCAATTCAGCCTGCAGAGCAGTTTTAGTGGTTTCTACGTTGGCGGTTGAGTCAACTAGTAAATCGATTTCAATAATATTGACTGTGCCGTGGTTAATGGCCCTGGCTGTCTCAAGCGGCATGTAGAGTATGTCACCTAAGTCCGGGCCAAAGCTAATGGTTTTGGTTGCAGGTTTAGCCATTACACCAATCACGCTGAAGCTACGTGAGCGCAAAGTTAGGGTTTTGCCCAAAGGATCGATGCCCGGGAACAAGGTTTCGGCCACTTTGTTACCCAGCACCACGCCATTTGGACGGCTGGTTTCCAAAAACGTACCGCTGGCTAGCTTTTGGGTAGAGGCGACGATCTTAATTAAATCTGGGGTAGTGGCTAAAATAAGGGCCGCTGAGTCCTGTCGGCCATCAACATTGGGGATGCCAGACAGCAGCATATTAGGTGCTGCGACTGATACATGCGGGGTTTGCTGAACGATAACGACGTCGTGCTCAGTTAGGGTCGAAGCACCCAGGCTAGCAAGCGAGCTAAAACCACCCCCTTTATTACCATTTTGATCGCTACCGAATTGCTGGCCCGGGCTAATTTGCAGTAAGTTGGTGCCAAAACTTTGCACTTGGTCGGTAATCGCCTGCTTTAAGCCATTACCAACCGCAATCACGGTGACAACTGAACTAACGCCAATAATGATACCTAAGATAGTTAAAAACGAGCGCAGTTTATTTTGGCGCAGGCTCACTAAAGCCAGTTGAATATTTTGCCAAATCATGCGGCCACCCTCGCTTTATCGGCTCTTATCCGTCCGTCCAGCATCTGTATCACCCGTTTGGCGTACTTAGCAATATTGGGATCATGAGTTACCATAATTATGGTATTACCTTGCTGGTTCAAGTCAGTTAGGATTTTCATGATCGCTTGGCCGTTTTTACTATCTAGGTTGCCAGTTGGCTCATCGGCTAAGATCAGACTCGGCTGGTTGGCT
>CAZHVB010000006.1:8999-9987 GCA_964535365.1 uncultured Candidatus Saccharibacteria bacterium
CTCGGGCAATAGCCACGCGCTGGGTTTCGCCGCCCGATAGATTATTGGGTCTAAAATTAGCTCGGTTCGAAAGGCCAACTTGTGTCAGTAAATTAGCGATTCGCTCTTTACGGTTGCGGACGCGGTTATAAATCATCGGCAAGCCCACATTATCAGCTACACTTAACCTGGGCAAAAGATTGAAACTTTGAAAAACAAAACCTATGGCTTGGCGGCGGAGCCGAGCTAGCTCCTTATCATCTAAACCTGCGATAGCTTTTTCATCCAGCAAGTATTTGCCGCGCGTTGGTTTATCAAGTAGTCCAATCAGGTTCATCAAGGTGCTTTTGCCAGAGCCTGATGGTCCCATGATGGCCACGAACTCACCCTTATTGATCGCTAAATTAACATTGTGTAGGGCTGGCGTGGTGGCGCCGTCGCGGTAGGTTTTATAAATCCTTTCCAGTTTAATTAGCATGTTGCTTTGGTTTGGGATCTTCTATACCAACGGCCGATACCAGTCCACCGACAATTAATAAACCACCCATTGTGGCTATAGCCAGATGAAAGGCGTCAACTGAGGCCACTTGCAATACCGACTTAAGTCTTTGGTTATCGGCCTCACTACCTGGTACAAGACTGAGCGGCTGGATTTTGGCGGTGGCAATCGTAACACTACTAACCTCGCTTAAACTAGTCAGACGTTGATTAATCACCGCGTCAAAGCGCCAGGCAATTAAAGCACCAATCGCTGCTACCGCTAACAGGCCAGCCACCCTGGCAATCGCATTATTAATGGCGCTAGCAATACCGGCGTGTGCGTTATCAACCTTGCCTAGCACAGCTGAGACTAGCGGTGTTACTGTTAGCGTTAAGCCGATACTAAAAACTAAAACGCCTGGGAAAACTTGACGCCAGTATGGCGCCGCGGCCGTGACTTTAAGCAGCATCAGAAAACCAACCCCGGCAATAATTGGGCCCAATGTCATAAAAATCCTGGGTCCAAACT
>CAZHVB010000007.1:0-6141 GCA_964535365.1 uncultured Candidatus Saccharibacteria bacterium
CGAACTAAAACAGCGGCCGCACATCAAATACGTCAGCGTTTACCACAACACCGGCGTTGCCGCTGGGGCTAGCGTGCAGGCCACCCACTCGCAAGTCGCTGCCATCGCCGTGGTGCCACCCGATCTAGCCGCTAAAGCCCATGCCTTTGCTCACGCCAAAAAGCGCGCAGGCTGTTCGCCTATAGCTGCGGCCTTGCGCTGGGAAGAAGAACAACAACAGCGAATTATTACGCATAACCGCTGGGCCATAGCATTAGCACCATTCGCGAGTCAGTTCCCTTATGAGGCTTGGTTGATACCTAGGCGGTCGGTGCATTCTATCTGTGATCTACATAAAAGCGAGATGGCCAGCCTAGCCAAAATGCTGCATGCTATCACGGCTTGCCTTGAAGCCGATCAAATTAGCTATAACTTCATGCTGGAGGAAAATATCAAAGGCATGGACAATCACTTTATGATTCGCATCACGCCGAGGCCTAACACCTGGGCTGGCTTTGAGCTAAATACAGGAATAGCGATAAACCCCGTGGCGCCTGAGGTTGCTGCCACATGGTACCGCACCCAGATTAAAAGCCACTATGCTATCTGAAGATTGCCAGAGCGCCGCAGTACTACAAGCCAGCGTTAGATTTTAATCAAATTATAAATGTGTTCATCTAGGCTGGTGGTGCGAAATACTAGCCACAGGCTAAACTGCAGCACAACCAGAATTAGTAGCACCAAAAGGCTTAAGCGCAAATCCCTTTGTCGAAAGTTGGGTTGCGCGCTAGCAGTTGATGGCTTTAGTAAACTGTTAACTGGCAAAGTTGCTAGTGGTTTAAACTCCGTTACCTTTTTTACAACGCTTTTTAATTGAATTGTTCTGTTTGTTTTTGCACGGATTTTGTCGGCTTTTGTACGACGATTTTTAGTCATATCAGTTAGTCTACCCGCCTTTTAGCTAGCCTTGACTGCTTTGATTGGTATATTCTTATGAAAGTGAGTACTGGTTTATTGATCATCGGTTTTGCCATTATTAACCTTGCTTTAATCTTAGCAGGCTTTAGCCAACTTAGCCGCCTGCGCCGCCGGTTTGAAGCCGCTTTTAAGGACTTGGATAGCGATCAGGATCTGGTAGCTACTATGGGCGCTTATTTTGATAAGCTCGATATGGCCGCCAAAAAGCTTGATCATTTGCAAAAAAGCTACGATCACCTCTCGGCCATCGGTGCCCGTTCGATTCAAAAAGCCGGTATTGTGCGTTTTAACCCGTTCCGCGACACCGGCGGCGATCAAAGTTTTGTCTTGGCTTTACTTGATAACAACGATTCGGGCTTTCTTTTAACCAGCATCCATGGGCGTGAGGGCACCCGAGTTTACATTAAAGCGGTGGAATACGGCGCTAGCAAGTACCCGCTATCTGATGAAGAAAAAGATGCTCTAGCGGCAGCTAGCGGCAAAATCAAGCCAGCAACTAAGCCTGTGCCTAAAAACCGCTAAACCGCCCCTGTTGACGAGAGCTGGCAAAATTTGTTAAACTTCAGCCAACAAGTGCAAAGGAGCCTACATAAATAAATATACGCGGCTGAATCATCAAATCACTGCCCCTATGGTCAGATTGATAGATGAGCGCGGCGAACAAGTAGGCATTGTCAGCCTGTCCGAAGCTTTAGCAAAAGCCAACCAGGCCGAAATGGACCTAGTCGAAATCGGCCCCACCGCTGACCCGCCAGTAGCCAAAATCATTGAATGGGGCAAATACCGCTACCAGCAAACCAAGCAAGAGCAAAAATCGCGCAAAAAGCACAAAGTTCAGGATATTAAACAGATTCGATTGGGGCTCAAAATTGGTCAGCACGATCTGGATGTTAAGCTGCGCAAAGTGCGCCAGTTTATAGCTGACGGCGATAAGGTCAAGTTTTCACTGATGTTTCGGGGACGTGAAATCACCCACCCCGAACTTGGTAAGCAGCTTTTAGATAAGATCGCGGCTGAACTAGCGGAGATTGCAGTTGTTGATCAGCAACCACAGCTACTGGGCCGCTACCTAACCATGACCATCCACAAAAAATAGCCGTTCACCTAGACGCATTAGATAGAATAAGCTAGTATAATACTCTTAAGAAATGGCTTGCTAGATAGACTAGCAAGAGGTAAATTATGCCCAAACTGAAGTTACATCGTGGTGCCAAAAAGCGCTTTAAGCTAACCGCTAACGGAAAGCTGCTGCGTCGTCACGCCGCCAGCAACCATTTTTTGGCTAAAAAAAGCCCAGCCCTTAAGCGGCTTTATGCCAAAAAGCCCAATCTGACCCACCGCAGCAAAAAGAACATGCGCCGGGCGCTAGGGGTTTAGTTATGACTAGAATTAAGCGCGGCGTTACCGCCCACCAAAAGCATCACAAACTCTTAAAGCAAGCCCGCGGCATGACCCGCCCTAGACGCACCAGCTCGCGTATGGCTCGCCAGGGCGTCACCCGCTCATTGCAATATGCTTACCGTGATCGGCGTAATAAAAAGCGTGATTTTAGGCGGCTTTGGATCGTGCGCATCAACGCGGCCGTAAGATCCCATGGCCTATCTTATAGCCAATTCATCAAAGGCTTGGCACTAGCCAAGATCCAGCTTGATCGCAAGATTCTGGCTGAGCTGGCCGTTAACCAACCAGACGCCTTTAAAGCCGTTGTCGAAGCTGCCAAAAAGCAGTAGACAAAAAGCTCTACCTCTGTTACTATCTGATTGGTAAGATTATCGGATGGTTGCCATCCGTGTTCATTCATAGATGGAGGAAAGTCCGGACAGCATAGGGCAAAGACGGTTGCTAACGGCAACCGGGCGCAAGCCCAGGGAAAGTGCCACAGAGACTAGACAGCAACGCCTCTCTTTAAGACGCAACGCTTAAGCTGAAAAGTGGCCGTAAAACGGCCTCCGCTATTGGTGACAATAGCTGGTGGTAAACCCCGTCTGCTGCAAGGCAAATTGGTTAATCGTACTTTAGATTAGCGTACAAACGCTAGTTAAAGGACTCAAGCGGCTCGTTTGTTAACCAATGTTAGTCCCGCTCGAGCTTGCTAGCAATAGCGAGCCTAGATAGATAACCATCGATAACAGAATCCGGCTTATAGATAGTCTTACTACTAAAAAATCCGCTAGGTTACAGCGGATTTTTTATTTAACCTGAGCATCTAATATCAAATTAACTTGGCGATCGGCCAGCTTGTTGTATTCACGTAATACGTGCTGGAAAGTAATTTTAGGAAACTGGGCAATCAGCTGCTTGGTTTGCTCTACGACTGGCTTTAAGCCCTCGTGTTTAACCCGATATTTACCTGTTAGCTGCATCACAACCAGCTGGCTATCAGCATAAAATTCAATTTCGTGGGGCTGATAGGTCTTAGCTTTGTCTAGTGCCAGCTGTACAGCCTTATGTTCAGCTTGATTATTAGTCGTAATCCCCAAGTACAAGCCGCCTTCTTCCAGCAGCTTGTCGCTTTCGTCGGTAATCACATAACCCGCCGCCGCTGGTCCCGGATTTCCTCTTGACCCCCCGTCAGTATAGATTTTTAGCTTCATGCTATGCATTATATCTGTTTGTTATACTTTATGGGATCGGGGTGTGGCGCAGTTGGTAGCGCGCACGGCTGGGGGCCGTGAGGTCGTCGGTTCAAATCCGGCCACCCCGACCATCTTTGAATATAGAACTCATAGCAGCTGCAATTAAAAGACGCCCGCAGGGTCGCAAGGCGTCTAGTTTGTCTCCACCTCAAGGCGCAGTAAACGAGCTTTCTCCTACCATTCGATAGGTGGGTGCCCGCAACCAATCGGCCAAAGCTAACTGGTAATATTAGGCTCCCGTTTGAAAAGCTCAAATTGTGAAAGCACGATCACTGCACCGAAAACGCAGAGACATTTTCATAATAGCATTACGCTTTGGCTTTTTTCCAGATCGTAATTTAGCCTTATTTAAGCCAAAAAGTTAATTCTTTTCTCTTGGAAATCAACTAGAAAGTTTGTAGGTTAAAGCCGGGCACCAATACGCTTACCAGGCTGGTTATCAGACGGCCGATCAGTGGGCTGATAATTGGGAACAGCAAAAAAATAAACAAGACGATGCCAAACAATCCAAAGCTTTCAATCCGACGCATCACTTGGCGCAGGCTTTCGGGCGCCAGCGCAAACAACACACGTGAACCATCCAGCGGCGGAAACGGAATCAAATTGAATATAAAAAAGCTGACGTTCACTAAGATGAATAGCTCCAAAAAGCTGGCTGCAAGATTGCTGGCCGGCAGCAACCGCAACCAAACAGATACGAACAAAGCCAACGCCAGATTGGTTAGGGGTCCGGCGATAGCTACAAAAGCAGCGCCGATTTCGCCATTTCTTAGCCGGTTTGGGTTAAACGGCACTGGTTTGGCGGCGCCGATTGGTATGCCAGTTAAAAGGTATAGAATAATCGGCATTAAAACCGTCAGGAACGGATCTATATGTGCCAATGGATTAAGCGTTAACCGACCGCTTAGACGCGCCGTATCATCCCCAAGCCGGTAGCTAACGTAGGCGTGCATGAACTCATGGCAGGTAATCGAAATTGCCAAAATGATGATGATAAAAATAATGCCTTCGATCTGAGTCATAGAATCCAGTATCGAGCATCTTGTACTCAGTATCAAGCTAGCCTAAATTGCTAATCGATCTAAGACCATCCAATCACTAATTGTTTATAAATTAGAATGATTAGAACTTAGAAACTGAAGTTTACCTCTTGTAACTATTAAGTGGTGAATTTATACTAAGCATCTGATATTCAACTAAGAGCTGGAGTAGAGTCATGGCCTATCAATGTGAAATTTGTGGTAAAACCAAGCAATATGGCCATAATGTTAGTTTCTCGCAGCGCAAAACTAACCGCACTTTTAAGCCGAACTTGCAGACTAAGCGGCTCAAACTAGGTCCAAACCGGGTGACGGTTAAGATCTGCGCCCAGTGCCTACGCCGGCTTAAATTGAAAGCCAAACAAGCCACACCAAAAGAACCGGTCCAAACCCCCAGCTAGCTTACTTGGTTTGTACTTCTAGCACCACTGCCGAGGTTTCTTCGGCTAGATCATTTGAACTGATTTTTAGCTTTGGCACTGGTGCGATGACTTCGGCGCCGATTTCGTGCAAAAATTGATCAACTTTGTCTTGTGGCATCTCATATTTAGTGTGACCATCATCATAGTGCGCCGGGATCACCCAGCGTGGTTCAAACTGGCTGACTAACTTAGCGGCAGCACTGGCGTCTAAAGTTAGGCCATGGCCGCCAACTGGCACGACCATTAAGTGCACCTCGCCAATCTGCTCGGTTTGATCATCTTTTAGGCTAGGGGCAATATTACCACTGATTAACACCCGCAAGTTCTCGTATTCAACTGTGTACATCACCCCGCGCCAGGCGTCTTTTGGATCATCAATATGCAGTTGAGCTGCGATGCCTTGAATAACTATACCTTTTAGCTCATATTCGCCGGGGCCGGCGATAGTGAAACCGTTTTGCCGATTCAAACTATCGGCTGCTTGAACAGTTTTGAGGGTTACATCGGGTTTAAGCTCGGGCAGTTTTAGGCCGTAACTATCCTCTGGTGGATCGATTAGGATTTTGAGTTGCTTGGTGGCTAGTAGTACACAGCCAGCACCATAAAATGTGAATTCCATGGTTATGCGGCTACTTTGGGTAGTTCACCCACCACCACGGTCGCCTTGGCGGCTAGCACCGCTGTTAGAAAGCGGTCGTTCAAATCCAGGCGGTAATCAAAGTCTTCCTTACTTAGAACGGTATAGCGCAACTCGCGACCCTCTTCACTCTCCAGCTCGCTAACCAAATCTGCCAGCTTTTTGCGGTTAATGTCGCCGACGATTAAAATATCGACCGGCAACGCTGCATCGCGTACAAAGCCGCCGCTTAATAGCGCCAAATCTACCGAACCAATCCGGCCAAATCGTTCGGCTAGGTCGCCGCCGGCTTTAGCCACCAGCTTGTCTTTTTTAACGCCAGCTTCCGTAAAAATCGCACGTAAAGATTGGTAGTGTTTGTATTTTTGGTTGACTTCATAATACAGCCGGTTGGCAGACGTATCGGATTTGATGATACCAATCGATAAAAGGTTTGATAGTTCGCGGCG
>CAZHVB010000007.1:6151-9768 GCA_964535365.1 uncultured Candidatus Saccharibacteria bacterium
ATAGCTCGCCGCGCACCGCACTGATTTGCTCGTTAATTTTCCGCGTGAATGCGCGCACATAAAATGACCGGTTCGGATTATTATAAAACAGGTGTAGTAGTTTCACCCGAGTTTTTGAGCCAAACAGCTGTTCAATCACAATTTTACCCTTATATTTTTACTGTTCATATTGTAGCAAATTACTACTCAATTCGTAAAATCAAACTAGACTCTGGCTTGTTCGAATAAATTATTGTGGTCGGGTTTTGGCAATTTGGGCGGCTTGGTTTTCTAGCCCATCATCAAGTGGTTGTAAATCAGCTCGGCCGAACTTACGCAGCATAGCTCGTTTGATCAACTCATCGGCCAAGAGCGGATTTTTGGGTAAAAGCGGGCCGTGCAAATAAGTGCCAAAGGCGTTTTTGTAAACCGCGCCTTCGGCTTTATCGTGATCGTTATTACCAAAACCCTTAATAACTTTGCCTAGTACGGCCTGTGAAGCTTCAAGTCTGGTTTGGCCGCTGTGGTTTTCAAACCCAACTAGTTCTCCAAAGTCGCTGGAGACTACTATATTACCAATCATACGCACGTTTGAGGCCACAGTATTAGCCCTAAAAATATCAACCCCAGGAATTTGATTACCATCTTTGGTTTTAAAGCCGTGACCAAACAGTTGGTAAGTACCGCAGATAGTTAATATCACCGTGCCTTCTTCGGCGGCCGCAACTAGTTCATGACGGCGTTTTTGCAGATCCTCCGCTATCACCATTTGGCCGCGATCCTGCCCGCCACCGCCAAAAACAATGTCAGCTTGCTTAAAATCGTAGCTCTGGCCAATTCCCACATCAATTACCTCAAACTCAATCCCCCGCCAGCCGAGCCGCTTAGCTAGTGTGATAATGTTGCCCCGGTCACCGTAAATGTTCATCTCGGCCGGATACAAATGAACGATTTTGAAAGCTTTTACTGCCATGTTTTAGTCACTTCCGTCTTTTTAGCTAACAGGCGACGTAAAGCTAGCATAGCCGTGTAGGTTGGTACTATGTAGCCCACCCCACCATCAGCTACCCGGTCAATTAATTCTGCCAGCGCTGGCTTAAAATCCAGCTGCACTTGGCTTTTGATATCGGCGTATTTGAGCCGGACCGCCAGGTCGTTACCCCTGACGCCAGTAGCAATGATAGTTCTATCAGTCTGGCTCAGCTTTTCAAACTCCACATCATAAAGCCAAGATACATCGCGGCCATCGGCAAAGTTATCGTTAACGGCCATCAAAACAGGGGCGTTTGAGTTAGCTAAGAAGGTTTTAATTACCTGATTGAAGCCCGCCGGATTTTTGACTAATAGCAGCTGTAGTTTTTTATCACCGAGTTTAATTACTTCGGTGCGGCCAAATGCCGGTTCAACTTTGGCAATCATATCCAGGGCTTGTTTGAAACTTAGATTTTTAATAAAAGTCACGCAAGCTAAAGCGGCCAGCGCGTTATAGGCGTTATAAACGCCGGCCAGCCTGAGCGTGGTTTTCCAGTTTTTATGATGATATTCAACGCTAATAGCTTGGCCGGAATCGGTTGGTGCTGCTGAACTTAAGACCAGGTTCAGCTCGCTCGTCACCGGCTGCTGATATTTTTTGGCTAGCTTTTTTAACATTGCCGCATCGTGGGGCAAATGAGCTTTTAATTCGTCTGTTGCCCCGAAAAAGATCACTTGACCACCTGAAACGGCCGTGGCTAAATGCGCTACTAGTGGATCATCAGCATTCAGAACAGCCGCTTGAGTATGCGCCAGACCGGCGGCAATGAGTTCGGCAGTATGGTCCAGCTCGCCGTAGCGATCCAGTTGATCGCGCAGCAAATTCAACACCACTACAACTTTTGGCTTAAGCTTAACCGCCACGTCCTCCATAAAGGCTTCGTCCACTTCAAATAGGCCAATCTGGGCGTTGATGTTACCCTGCCAATCACTCGCTTCCAAAAGGGCGCTAGCGATACCGCGGCTCATATTGCTACCGCTGTTATTGGTAACTAATCTTTTTCTGGCCGATTTTAAGATACCGGCAATCAGTTTAGTGGTAGTGGTTTTGCCGTTAGTGCCAGTTACCAAAATACTGCTTTCGCTAAACTGCGCCGCCATTTTAGGAATAAACTTGGGATAGACTTTTTCTACCACCAAACCGGGCAGCGCTGCCCCGCCCTTGCCGATCGCCCGCATAACGACAATTAACGATTTGCCCAACCAAATTACCAGCCGTCGATACATATAATTAGAGTATAGCTTAAGAGCTTAGGAAACTTTTTACTAAGCTAGTGGCCTGTTTGGGATCTGTTAGCCAAATAACTTTGGCGTTGCGTTTGAACCAGGTGCGCTGGCGCTTGGCCAGATTCAGAGTCGCCTGCACAATTTGGCGTCTGGTGGTATTAAGGCTCTGTTTGCCGTCAAAGTAAGCCTGGAATTCGCGGTAACCAATCCCGCGCATGGCCTCATTGTCCCAACCGTACTTAGTAGTTAGAGACTCAACTTCGTGCCTTAAGCCGCAGCGAAACATGTTTTCTACCCTTTTTTCAATGTTGGCCCTCAGCTTGGCGCGTGAGTTTAGTTTTAAGCCAACCACCAGCGTGTTTAGGCGCATTTTACTAGTATTTTGGAGCTTTGCACCGCCGGTTTCTAGGAGGCGAACTAAGCGGCGTTTATTCTTAATGTCCACGCCCGTAATATCAATGCCTTGCTGGTTAAGGTGGGCTAGTAAACTAGTGCTAGTAAGCCTTGAAAACGCTTTTCGTAAAGCTTGGTTTGGCGGCAAAAACCGATAATCAAATAAGACGCTATTCACATATAAACCGGTGCCGCCAACCAAAATCGGCAGTTTTTGGCGGTTGGCGATATCAGAGATGGCAGATAGAGTCAGTTTTTTAAAGGCGGCGGCAGAGAAGGGCTGATCCGGATCCACTACATCTAAGAGGTGGTGGGGTATTTCAGCCCTCTCGGCCGCTGTTGGTTTAGCGGTACCGATATCCAGGCCGCGATAGATTTGGCGTGAGTCGGCATTAATAATTTCACCCTTAAACCTTTGGGCAATCGCCAGCGCTAGTGCGCTTTTACCAGTGGCCGTTTCACCCACAATTGCTATA
The DNA here is from genome assembly GCA_964535365.1 of uncultured Candidatus Saccharibacteria bacterium. GTDB lineage: Bacteria > Patescibacteriota > Saccharimonadia > CAZHVB01 > CAZHVB01 > CAZHVB01. The sequence continues at coordinate 9,259 of CAZHVB010000007.1, forward strand.
AGTTTAGGCAGGTTTTTACTCACAGTAGGTTAACTTTAGCTTATATACTAAATGAAGTTAATAAGGAGGCAAAAAATGGCTCAAGAGGTTAATAAATTTAATGATAAGGTGGCTGCAACGGTTACAGCGGCTACGGGCAACATGTGGTTTTTCTGGCTGGCGCTAGCGTTTATTGTGGTGCTACGCATCAGTCAACCGCCAACCACCAGCCAGCTGCTGCTTGACATCGAAAACGATTTGCAACTGCTGCTACTAGCAGCCAACGCCGTGATTAGCGCCAAGCAATCTTCGGCCTTGCAAAGAATTTTGCGCCACATCGGTGCCGAAACCGAAAATATTGAGAAAATCGAGCAAGCCAAGCGCTAACGTCTGCGCGTTTGCAGCGGCCAATATAAGATACTATCCAGGTCAACTGTGAAATCTTTGCTTACTTTTACGCCGTCGGCTTCAAGATCGCGCTTGTGAGCCTCAAACCCGCCTGGCGTATAGCCGCGGGCCAAGCCGCCAAAC
>CAZHVB010000008.1:0-6949 GCA_964535365.1 uncultured Candidatus Saccharibacteria bacterium
CTATCGCTAAAGCCTTTGTGAAGACGACTCTTTGGTTCGAGGCGAGTAGGGCTGGTCTCCAGCCGGTTGCCAACTCCTCGACCGGTTATGTCTTTTTCGTTGTACCATACTGGCATGTCAGTCGGCATTTTCTCTCCACCCCTATAACTTTTAACCTCTGGTACCATCCAATACGTTCCTTTGAAGCGGGCGGAAGGAAAGGCCCTCTCCAGCAGTTTGCGAGCAGTTACGAGCGTATCGCTGCTAACACGTACCTCATCAACAATTAAAACTTTTTTGTCGTCAAATAGTGTTGGCTGTTGTGCTAGAGCTTTAGTGCGATCACGTTTACCGGCAATAAAGATAGCCCGCAATTCATCTATATCAGACTGTGGCACGCGACTAACATCAATTACACCGGTTTCTTGATCGCCGACAAGGGGTCGCCACTGATCACGGTCAATGTTTAAGAATTTGAAATCAGGCCTGGGCGGAACTGCCGACTTGGCGCTTTGGTAGATGGGATCGCCTGGTGCCTTCTCAGCCAATAGCGGCCAAAAAGCCTGCGTAAACCAAGCGACGGGCCGAGCTGATTTATCTAAAAATAGTACGTAATCTGGCCGAGCGGTTGGATCGCCATTCCCCTCAATCGTATTTATTAGCCTCTGGGTTAACCTGATGTAGTGAGTTCTAAGAGCGTTGCTATATTCTGGCGAGCGACGGTCTATAAGGACCGCATACTCAAACTGCGGAGTAAATTCTGGCGAGCGGTTGGCAGCTCCGATCGCGAACCGACCGATGTCTGAAACATCGCTGTTGCCGGCCTCGTCCGACTGGTCAGATTCGAATGGAGTAATGGCTTCGGTCATATCCGTTACTGTATCATATTTATGCCTATTTGTCTATAGGAGCCAGTCTACTGGCTGAGTTGGGGGCGTTCTTGCAGTAGTTTCTTGGCCACTGCGCGGTCGTCCCAAGGCTCTTTTTGATCTCCCACCACCCTGTAGTGCTGATGGCCTAAGCCTAAAATGGCTACTGTATCGGCTGGGCTCGCCATCTGAAAAGCCCGCGCAATAGCGTCGTGGCGATCGCCGATCTCGGTGATTTCGGCTTTTGAATGGGCTTGATTTGTGCCAACTAGCACCTCTTTACGAATCGTAGCTGGATCTTCGGTGTACGGATCGTCATCGGTCACAATCACCACATCACAAACCCTAGCCGCCAAGCTACCCATCAATGGACGCTTGGTTTTATCGCGGTCACCGGTAGCGCCAAAAACAGCAATCAGCCGACCGCGCGTCAAGGGACGCAGGGTTTCGAACAAATTTCGCATGGCATCGGGCGTATGGGCGTAGTCAACCAGCACCGAAAAAGCCTGGCCAGCCTCAACCGCCTCCATTCTACCCGGCACCGCTGTTAGGGCTTGCAAGCCTTGCTGAATGTGCTTGGGGCTAAGTTCCAGCGCCAAGCCTACAGTGGCGGCCGCTAAAGCGTTATAAACATTGAATTTACCGGTTAGGTTCAGTTCGATCACCAACTGGTTGTCCGCTTCGTGGCCGTAACTAATCATAATTTTGGAACCAGCTGCTTTTAAGTTGGCTTTTAGTAAACGCACGTCAGCATCAGAACTAACGCCGTAGCTGAATTTGTGCTGGGGTGAAATTTGCGCAAAATAATTGAACCATTCGTCATCGTGATTCAGCACCGCGTTGTGCTTGGCTACCTTAAACAGCTTGGCTTTGGCGGCAGCGTATTGATCCATGGTTTGGTGATAATCCAGATGGTCTTGGGTCAGATTGGTCATTACGGCCGTATGAATCGGTATGCCCCAAACCCGGCGTTGGGTTAAGGCGTGCGACGTAATTTCTAGTACCACCCAATCAACTTGGGCGGTCTTCATATCTTTTAATAAAGCTTGCAATTTATCGGGATCAGTCACGGTCATATTCTGATCGTTATCCCAGGCTCGATCACCGATTTTAAAACGAGCCGTGGTTGACATGCCGACTTTATAACCGGCGGCTTCTAAAATAGAGGTAATAAAGTGACAGGTCGTCGTTTTGCCGTTAGTACCAGTGACGCCAATCACTTTCAGATCGCGAGCCGGGCGGCCATGTTTTAAGTTAGCCGACACAGCACGCCCCAAATGATAGGTCGGCAGGGCCGGGGCAACGACTTTTTGGGGCAATATTTTTTTGAGCACACTTTTTGCGCGAGACATAAACTCTAGTATAGAATTTCTACTTTTTAATTTCTAATTTTTGAATACGTTTCCAAACCAAAAAATGCAAAGCTTAGTGATTTCCACTATCCTTTCAATATGAAAATCTTAGGGATTGAAACTAGCTGTCATGAACCAGCAGCGGCGGTAGTAGGGGACGGCGTCAAAATTCTATCCAATATCGTAGCCAGCCAAATTGATTTGCACCGTGCTTTCGGCGGTGTAGTGCCAGAAGTCGCCGCCCGTAGCCATATTGAAGTTATTTTGCCGGTGATCGAAACAGCACTAGAACAGGCACACGTCAGTTGGCCAAAAATTGACGCCATGGCCGTCACTTACGGGCCGGGCTTACCCGGCGCCCTGCTAGTTGGCGTGATCACTGCGCGTACTCTAGCACTAGTCAAAAATAAGCCCTTAATTGCAGTTGACCATGTAGCTGCCCATGCCTACGCTAACTTTCTTGGTCAGAAAACAGGCAAGCCAGATTCCAGTTTTCGGATTCCTGATTTTCCGCTTCTGGCGCTGATTGTCTCTGGCGGCCATAGCCAGCTAGTCCTGTTCCAAAATCATTTTGACTATAAAGTACTGGGCGAAACCCTGGATGATGCCGCAGGCGAAGCCTTTGATAAAGTAGCCAAAATGCTGGGGCTGGGTTTTCCGGGTGGGCCAGCCATAGCCAAGGCCGCTACGCAAGGCAGCCCACTTAAATATTCGTTCACCGAACCTAAATTAGATAACCAGTACGATTTTAGTTTTTCCGGCATTAAAACCGCCGTTTTGCGCCATTTACAAGCATTGGTTAAAAAGGACTACAGGTTTGCTTCACACCACATAGCGCCGCTTTTGACCCAGTCGCAAGTTAACGACACGGCCGCCAGTTTTCAAAAAACAGTGGTCGATTGGCTGGTTGAAAGAACGCTGATGGCTTATAAAGAATTTGAGCCTAAAACCGTGGTAATAGCCGGCGGGGTGGCCGCTAATCAGCATTTACGTCAGCAACTCGCAGCTCAATTGCCAATACCGATCACCTATCCGCCAATTAATCTATGTACTGATAACGCCGCCATGATTGCTGGCTACGGCTACTTTTTAGCTAAAGCTAAGCGGTTTAGTAATGCTTTAACGCTTGAAACTGAACCTAGTCTCTCAATGTAGACAAGAGGCGACCATATACGCCCACTAACTCAGGTGATTTGTCGAGGGGGCGGCCAAGGCGGAGCTCAAATCCCTGTTCTTCTCGTGTTCTGATAGTCTCTTTAAGCCGGTCATCAAACACGTCCTCTAGATGAACAAAGCCTTCGGCGGCCAGTTCTTCACTTGAAGGTTTTGGATATTCAGGTTGAAAACCAAATACAAAACCTTGTATCTCATTTGGTCTATTAGTCATCACATCTCTCAGATATATCTATTATATACTGGGGTTTATGGAATCGGAGAAAACCTACGAGCCCCAAAAATACGAAGGCCCGATTTATAAAAAATGGGAAGAAGCTGAGGCTTTTAAGCCAGTTGACCGCGGCGCCCACGCCCGCTACTCGATTATTATGCCGCCGCCTAACGCTAACGGCGCCTTGCACGCCGGCCACGCCGTCGGCTATACCCTAACAGACATCATAACGCGGTTTAAGCGCATGCAAGGCTTTGAAACCCTGTGGCTACCCGGTACCGATCACGCCGGCATTGAAACTCAGTTTGTGTATGAGCGCGACGTTCTAGCCAAAGCCGGCAAGAGCCGCTTCGATCTTGGCCCCGCCAAGTATTACGAAGAGGTGATGGCCTTTACTAAAAATAGTGAGCAGACGATTTTAAACCAGATGCGCTCGATGGGCTTCAGCGCTGATTGGCGGCTTAAAAAATTTACGCTAGACAGCGATATTGTGGCGATCGTTTACGACACTTTCAGAAAATTATACGAAGCCGGCCTAGTTTACCGCGGTAACCGCATTGTCAACTGGTGCCCAACTTGCCAATCGGCTTTTGCTGATATCGAAATCGCTCACCGCGAACAGGAAGATATCATGTACACACTCGATTACGGGCCGATTAAGATCGCCACCGTGCGCCCCGAAACCATCTTTGCCGATGTAGCCGTAGCAGTTAACCCCAAAGATAAACGCTACGTTGACTTAGTTGGCAAACAAGCTATCATCCCGCTAGTTGAGCGCGCCATTCCCATCATCGCCGACGACTACGTTGAGCCTGAATCCGGCACCGGGGCTTTAAAAGTGACACCGGGTCACGACCCGAACGACTATGAAATTGGCCAGCGCCATAACTTAACTGAGATTTCGGTGATCGATCTGGAGGGTAAATTGATTAACGTACCACAAAGTTTGGCTGGCTTAACCGTTCCCGATGGGCGCAAAGCTGTGGTTGAAGCTCTTAAAAAAGCTGGTAAAATCACGGCCGAAACCGCGGTCAAGCATGCTGTTGGCTTTCACGAACGCTGCGGCACCATCATTGAACCGCTGATTTCCGAACAGTGGTTTTTAAGAGTTAAAGATTTAAACCAGCCGGTTATAAAAGCACTCGAAAACGAAGACGTCAAATTGTTTCCGGCGCGCTTTAAAAAAATTGCCTTAAACTGGCTGGCAGGCGAGCACGATTGGAACATCAGTCGCCAAAACTGGTACGGCATCAGGATCCCAATCTATTACAAAACCAGCAACGACCCTAAAAAACAGCTGCACATTTTTGCCCTCACCGAAGCCGAGGCTGATACGTACTACGGGGTAGGTAACTATCGGGCGGAAACCGACACTTTTGACACCTGGTTTTCGAGCGGCCAATGGCCGTTTGCCACGCTCACAACGACCGGCTTATTCAAACAGTTTTACCCCACCGATTTAATGGGCACGGCCCGCGAAATTTTACATAAATGGGTAACGCGCATGATTATGTTCGGCATCTATCAAACTGGTAAAGTACCGTTCAAAAACGTTTACCTGTGGGGTCTCATTACCGATGAAAAGGGCCAAAAAATGAGCAAAAGCAAAGGTAACGTAATTGACCCTTTGGTAACATCCGCTAAATACGGCACCGATGCCTTGCGCCTGGCTGGCGCGATTTCCAACACACCGGGTACGGATTCGCCGCTAAGTGAAAGCCGGGTGATGGCGATGCGCAATTTTGTTAACAAACTTTGGAACGTTAGCCGGTTTGTATTAGATCACCTTGATCAATCAGTTGAACCAGCCACCAAGCCGGCGAGCCTAGCCGACCAGTGGATGTTAACCCGCTTAAGCTACGGCGTGCGTGATATTTCAAACTTGATCGAAACCTACCACTTAAACGAAGCCGCTAACCGACTGTACCACTTAGTTTGGGATGACTTTGCCGATTGGTACGTTGAAACCACTAAGTTAGCCGAAAATAAGGCGGTTCTGGCTTATGGTCTGGAAACGATTTTGAAACTGGCCCACCCATTTATACCGTTCGTAAGCGAAGCAATTTGGGAAAAGCTGCCCAACCGTAAAGACATGCTGATCATTAGCCCCTGGCCTAAGCCCGGCGAAACTTACGAGGCCGAAACCCGCCAGTTTGCCCAAATTCAGGCGCTGATTACCGAAATTCGCACGCTTTCGGCTGAGTTAGAACTTAAAAAAGTCGGGCTTTACCACCAAAACAGCAAGCTAATTAGCGCTAATGCCGATCTAATTAAAAAATTGACGCATTTAAGTGAAATACAGGTGGTTACCACCGGCAGTGGCCTGCCGCTACTTTCAACCAGCGACAGCGCCTGGCTGGGAGTTGAACACGAAACAGTGCGTAGTTATAAAAAACGCCTAGAACAAAAGCTAATTGAAACCAAAAATTACCTGGAAGGTTTGGATAAACAACTGGCCAACCGCCGCTTTTCGGATACGGCCGCCAAAGACGTAGTGGAGGCTACCAAGGCCCGCCAAACTGCAGCCGCCGGGCGTTTGCACCAAATCCAACTCCAACTCGAACAACTAGCCGATATCTAACCTGGGTTGGCAAGGCCATAGTGCTTGTGCTATAACTAGAGCAGGAAAATAAACACTGTGGCAATTACCCAAGAGAGTCTGGTAGAGCACCAAGAACCGGACCTTGGTCAACAAGGTTACATCGAACAGCCAATACCGGCCTATAAAACGGCCGGTTTTTATTTAGATAGACCGTTAGCCAACAGACAAGAAATGGAACAATACGGCTGCTTTGGTGACTTGCGCGCTATCATCACGATTGGCGGTGGCAATCAACAAATGAACTTGTTTTTACTAACACTTGATAATGCACCGGGCAGAGCCAATCATCGCCGCGCCTTTAACTTAAAATATAACGGTTACGTGCTAGCCGAGGCGGTTTTAGCCGATCTGGATCTGGAAAAGCGACGTCTTAGGTCTACCAAACAACACCCCGGTTATATGGGTATATCAAGCGGAACCAGACTTATGATTGGTGGTAGCGATTCGAAGTTAATCTTCAACTTCCCTATTACGGTTGCTAGACAACACTGTGAGCTTACCTATACCACTGACGGCAACTTAACGGTGCGTAACTGTCTATCTAGAGCCAACTCTGTAGCGGTTGTAGCTGTTGACCAGTTGGGTCGCCAACTAATTGGTGCGCCAAATGACAGAATTGGCCGATTGGCCAAAATCGGTCTAGTTGCAATTAGAGACACCTCTCGGAATCGGCCACAAAGCGATACTTCATTTCTACTTAGTAGCGATGGCAGATGGAGCAGGGAGCCAGCGGACCCAACCAATCAAGCCGCCTAGAAGT
>CAZHVB010000008.1:6959-9501 GCA_964535365.1 uncultured Candidatus Saccharibacteria bacterium
ACGAGCGCCCAGCACGTTTTCTTTACGGTCATCTATAAGTAAGATGTGTCGTGGTTCAACCCCGGCTTTTTGGGCAGCGATGGCGAACATGGCGGCTTCGGGCTTAACCGCGCCGACGTTACAAGATAACACCACGGCTTTATAGGCTAATTTTGGTATAACGCCCAGCCGCTTTAAGCCTTCAAAGCCACCGTCGCCAATATTACTGATCAAGCCAATCGGGTAGCGCTTGCTAATCTCGGTGGCAAACTGCTGAGTTGGCAGGTTTGGCTCAGTGTAGTCGGCCCAGTCGCGAAACAGCGCCTGGCGGCCTTTACCACTGAACGGAATTGAAAGCTTAAGTAGCATTAGAAGTTTCAGATCACCTGGAGTTAACTTGTTGCGATGCACTAGGCTAATATAGCGATAATAAACCGCTTTCACCTGATCAATCGGTCGATTAACGCCGGCACTCAAACGGTGTAAAATCAATGATTCGGTGTGGACCAATACCCCGCCGACGTCAAAATAAACGAATTTGATAGTCGGCTTGTCGGTAAGAGATTGGGTTTTGTGTGGCTTTTGCCTCAGATGAGCCGGCAAGGGCTCACCGCTCAATAAATCATCGAGGTTATAGTCCAAAACACCGGTTAGTTTTAGTAAGATGCGGGCCGAGGGTTTAGTGACGCTGCCTTCTTCAAGCTTAGACACAGTAGAAAGCGATACACCGGCCTGATTGGCCAGCTGTTGCTGGGTTAAACCGCGCACTATCCGCAGCTGCGCCAGTTTTTCGCCCAAAAGTGTAGTTTGCCCACGCATAACGTTAGACTTAAGTATAAAGGATACTAGTAAAACTTTACTAGTTAAGCCCGCCTTTTTGATGCTATACTGCGCATAATAATCAAAGGTGTAATGGAAACTCAACTTCAGCCAGGTCCGCCAGCCAAACAGCACAAACTTAGCTTTAGGTTAAACAAAAAACAGCTGCTCGCAGCAACCCTTTTGCTGATTTTAGTCGCCGGTTCAGCCACCGCTGGCTGGTATGTCCGGGGGTCAAAAATCAATGATTTGAATCAGCAAATCAGTAGTCTAAATAAGCATATATCCGATCTGCAAACTCAGCCAACTAAGCCGGTTAGCGTTAGTGATCCAACAGCGAGCTGGAATACTTATGTTAGTACCGGCGGTCCATACAACCTGCGCTATAATCCCAACTGGAAAATAGCCACCGGTGCGGATGCCGGCTGTGTTGATCCGACCGACGCTACGCTGTTTTTGGCCCCAACTGATAAAGCTTTGGGCAAGTGTGGTACAGAGTTTGCGGGCCAGATGCACGTGTTTGTGGTTGACGGCGATCAGCGCACTAATTCAGGGCCAGACAGCTTGAACTTTAAAGATATCACCAGTGCTGACGTAACGGTTGACGGTATCGCCGGCCAAAGAAAAACCGGTGTGGCGATTGGCAACGAATTTTTGACAGCTGATTCATATCAGGTGACTTACATTTTTTACACCAAAAATAAAACCTATATTATCGGCTATGAACAAGATCCAAGCGGCGCGTTAGCTAAAGACGTGTTGAGCGATTTCGACTTGATGGTCCAAAACAGCCTGAAGTTCAAATAACTATAGCCAGTTGGTGGCTTGTAACACCTCGACCACGGCCGGTGAAATCGCGTCACCCAAAGCAGCTATTTCGGCCTTGTTAAAAAGGCGGGGATCGGCAAGATCATCACTACCCTTAAGTTCACTTGGGTCAGATACCAGTTCGGCCTCATAGTAATCTATTTGGCGCACCAGCTCTGGCTCATCGATACTAAGGTGGTAAACCTTTTTACCGACTGTGATCTTGGCATTGGCTTCTTCTAATAATTCGCGCATCGCGGTTTGCTCTGGGCTTTCGCCCTCTTTAGTACCACCACCCGGTGGTACCCATAGGCCTCGGTTCGGTTCCTTTTGGCGCTTGCCAAGCAGTAATTGGCCCTGATAGATAGCCAGCACCGCTACGCCTGGGCGAATTGGTTTGGCTTCTAGATTTGGGGTGGACTCGGCCATTTAAGTACGGATTTTTTGGGCGATCTCGGCGTGCTCGGCTTCGGATAAATCAAGCGTGCCCTTGGGCTTAATGTCATCTGCATGATTTAGCGGCACCACGTGCACATGGGTATGTGGCACCTCAAAGCCGTGCACCCATAAACCAACACGCTCGGGCTTTAGATTATTTTTAATCTGGCGCGCCATCAGTTGTACCACGTTCATTAAGTGGCCATAAAGATCACCGCTCATTTCCTGGAACTCTTCGATGTGTTTTTTAGGAATAACTAAGGTATGGCCGGGATTAATCGGGTGCGCATCCAGAAAGGCAATTATATCTTCGTCCTCGTAAACCACCTCGGCGTTTTTCTGTTTTTTAGCGATTTGGCAAAAGGCGCAACTTTCCATAAGTTCATTTTAACATTTGTATGTGGCAAAATGGCAAAAGATGGCTGAGAGGGTGGGATTCGAACCAACGGAGGCTTGCGCCTCACCGGTTTTCGGGACCGGCACCTTCAACCGCTCGGTC
>CAZHVB010000009.1:0-9273 GCA_964535365.1 uncultured Candidatus Saccharibacteria bacterium
ATAGTTTACGTCGTCCTTTTAGCCGCCGCTGCGCCAGCACGCCGCGGCCAGCCTTGGATGCCATTCGGCTTAAAAAACCATGCACCTTAGCTCGGCGGCGTTTCTTTGGCTGGTAAGTTCGTTTGGGCATAACAATCGTTAACTTAAGTAAGCACTTTACTAAAAATTCACAGTTTGCGCTAGGTTTGGCTGGTAGGTCCTGGGGGTTTGCTATTTGCTAATTTAAGCTTGCATACTATAGTCATGTTAGCGAGACCGCGGCGCCTGCGCCGTAAAGCCGATTTTATAACTATCTATCGACACGGCCAAACCGCCAATGCACCGTCACTAACGCTTAGAACATTACCCAACCGCCGAGCCGTTAACCGGGCAGCTGTGGTCGTTAGCACCAAAGTGGCTAAAAAAGCGGTAGTGCGCAACCGCATTCGGCGGCGAGTTTTTGGTTTACTGGCCGACCGCTGGAGCAAACTTAAACCCGGCTTTGATCTCGTGATAGTAATCCACGCCGACATCAGCCGCCAGCCAAAGTCAGAGCTAGCTCTGACTCTTGATAGTTGCCTTAGGCGGCTAGGCGTTCTAAACTAAGCAAAGTAAACGGCTGCTCACTAATCTAACCGGGATTTTAATTTATGCTTCGGACCATTTTGCTTCAGCCATTATTTAATTTATTGCTACTGCTATATGCTATTATGCCCGGCCATGATTTTGGCCTGGCGGTGATTGCGTTAACCATCCTGATTCGTCTGCTGCTCTGGCCGTTGGTCCGTCGTCAACTGCACCAACAAAAAAAGATGCGCGAGCTGCAGCCCGAGATCGCCAAAATCAAAGCCAAAACCAAAGGCGATCGCCAAAAAGAGAGCGTCCTTATGATGGAATTGTTTAAAGAAAAAGAGATTAACCCGTTTGGATCGCTCGGCCTAGCCTTTTTGCAGTTTCCGATTTTGATCGCCCTATTTTTTGTATTAAAGCACATCATTGATCCAACCCAGATAAACGGCCTGGCCTACGGCTTTATAGCCAAACTCGGCAGCGTTAAAACGATTATCACCAATCCGCAGACTTTTACTCCCAGCCTGTTTGGTCTGGTTAAAATGGCTAAACCAAGCCTAGTTATCGCCCTAATCGCTGGGCTTATTCAATTTGTCCAAACTCGGCAGTTGATGCCAAAAAATCAAGCTGGGCTCGGCCCCCAAGCTCAACTAGGCAACAGCATGACGATGATTTTCCCGGTAATTACAGTCGCCATCGGGGCCACTTTGCCATCAGCTCTATCGCTTTACTGGGCGGCTTCTAGTCTAATTGCCATTATCCAACAAGATATGGTTTTGAACGAGGACCTATCAATTATGCGTAAACTAAGTCTTAAACGCTACCGCCATGAGCGAACTACCCGCCAATGAGTTTGCACGCCGGTACCTTGAGGACCTGCTAAGTTTCTTTGGTCTAAATACGCGGGTTGAAGATAGTATGAGTGAAGAAGTGGTTGAGCTGAACGTGCCATCCAGCGGGCTCAACGGCTTTTTGATCGGTCAACACGGCCAAAACTTGCGCAGCTTGCAGCATGTAATGAACCTGGTGATCCGTCGTTCAGGTTATGACGATATAACCGTGGTGGTTGATATCGCTGGCTACAAGCGTCAGCGTAACGAACGGTTAGCTCAACACACTCGCGGTCTAGCGGAAGAAGTGTTGTCTAGCGGTGCCGAAAAAAGCCTGCTACCGATGAGTGCGGCTGAAAGGCGGGTAATCCATCAAGTTATTGGCGAGATTGAAGGTTTGATGAGCGAAAGCCAGGGCGAGGGTCGCGATCGCCACGTCATTATCCGCAAGGTTAACACCGATAATTAGCCGGTGACTTGATGTATTAATTCGAGCATTTGAGTCGCCGACTTATTCCAAGAAAATTCTTTAATTCTTTTTAGCCCCGCTTGCCTAAATTTCTGGCGCAGAACTGGATCGCTTACCAGCGTTTCGATGCCCCAAGCTATGGCACCTACGTCATGGCTATCCTTGACATAAAATACAGCTTCGCCGCCAGCTTCTGGTAAAGCAGAGTTGTGGCAAGTCAGCACCGGTGTGCCGCAGGCCATAGCTTCGAGTATTGGCATGCCCCAGCCTTCGTAATGTGACGGCAGTAAGAATAGCTCCGCACCACTATAAAGCCCAGGCTTATCGGCCAAATCGACATAGCCAGTTAGAATAATATTTCGGCTACCTACCTTTTTAATTGCTTGCTCGACCTGTTCGTAACGCCAACCTGGTGCACCGGCTAGCACTAGTTGATACTTATTTCTAAAATCTTCCGGCAGTCTCGCGTAAGCGTTGATGATACCAACAATATTCTTACGAGGCTCAAGGGTGCCCAAAAAAAGCAAATAGGGTTTCGTTATGCCGTATTTTTTAGTGATTTTAGCAACAGCCGACTGGCTAGCGGGTTTATAGGTTTCAGGGTCAAATGCCGGATAAATGACACTGATCTTCGCTGGATCGGCACCATAAATTTTAACAAGATCACGCTTGGTATTCTCCGAGATAGTAACAAGTTTATCGGCTCCTGCCACGGCTCTAGTCACCGCCCGTTTTAAAGAGTTGGCAAACTTTCGACTTTTTAAGTACTGCGGATAATAATAAAAAGCTAAGTCGTGGATAACAGTGATTGATTTGGCACGGAAAAAGAGCCGGTGGCGCAAAAAGTTAAAATAAATTACTAGATCCGGGTGGGTGAATGTCAGCAAGTCTAAGGGTGGATTTAGGTTTTGGCGGAATAAAAAATTATAGGCTTTGGTCGGAAAGTAACGAACAGTTTTGTACCGGACGTTAGACGCGTGAATTGGCCGAGCCGCATCTTTTTTAAAAAAACTTAGGTGAGAAATATAAAAAGTATCTTGGTGCAGGTATTGAACCAGCCGACGCACTATTTGGTCTGTATATTCGCCTATCCCGGTCTTGGGTTTCCAAAAAAGTGGCGAGCCTTCAATCAGTATCTTCACGCTAGCTATTTTACAGCATGTCAACTTTTTGTGGTTCAGTGGGTAAAGTAGGCAAAACTGTATAAAATAGATGGTAATGAAAACTTTGAGAGATATTAAGGCCAGGTATCACTACGGAGCCGTTACGCTACGTGAAATGGTGATAACAGATTTTAAGTTACGCTACCAAAACTCAGTCTTGGGCTATTTGTGGTCGCTTTTAAAACCACTGGCCCTATTTGCTGTTTTGTATGTAGTTTTCGTAAAGATTTTAAAAGTGGGTGGCGATACGCCGTATTTTGGCATCTATCTACTACTTGGGATAGTGATTTGGAACTTTTTTGTGGAAGTCACGACCCAGAGCCTAGGCGCCATAGTGAGCAAGGGTGATTTACTACGCAAAGTAAAATTTCCCCGCTATGTGGTGCCACTAGCGCCAGCTTTTTCTGCATTGATAAACTTATTCTTTAATCTAATTGTGGTGGGCGTTTTCATGACTATTGCCCATGTACCCCTGCGGGCTACAGCTTTGCTGGCGCCCTTACCGATTATCGAACTTTTCGTCTTGGCCGTGGCCGCCGCCTTTATCTTAAGTGCGCTCTATGTAAAGTTCCGAGACCTGACTCATATCTGGGACGTAGTCTTGCAGGCCGCTTTTTATGGCACGCCGATTTTATACCCATTGAGTATTGTTCCTACCCGAATTGCCAAACTACTGATGCTTAACCCCTTAGCCCAGATAATCCAGGATGCACGGTATGTGCTAATAACTGATCATACAAAAACCATCTCGGTGCTATACGGCGGCTGGCAGTATCGGTTAATACCAATAACAATCACGTTAACGGTAGTAGTGTTGGCTTCGGCCTACTTTCGGCACCGATCGCGCTATTTTGCGGAGGAGGTGTAGCTTATGGTAGAGGTTGGTGCTATTGAAGTAGCAGGTGTATCAAAAAGCTTCCATTTGCCACACGAAAGAACAGCGACCCTAAAGGGAACTTTTTTGAATGTCGTTAAGCTACACCGCAATCGCAGTATTGAGATCCAGCATGTTTTAGACGACATTTCATTTAGCGTTAAACCAGGCGAATTCCTTGGCGTAGTTGGCCGAAATGGCTCGGGTAAAAGCACGCTGCTTAAGATCCTCGCCGGTATTTATCAGCCAACAAGAGGGAGGATAGAAGTAGGCGGACGACTGGTTCCATTTATTGAGCTCGGGGTTGGCTTTAACGGCGAGCTGTCCGGACGGGATAACGTCTATCTAAATGGCGCACTGTTGGGTTTTTCGAAAGCCGAAATGGATAAAATGTATCAAAGTATTGTTGAATTTGCGGAACTGGAAAAGTTTATGGATCAAAAACTTAAAAATTATTCCACAGGCATGCAAGTTCGTTTGGCTTTTTCGGTAGCGATTCGGGCTGAAGCCGATATTCTCTTGATTGACGAAGTGTTAGCTGTGGGGGATGCTTCTTTTCAGCGCAAATGCTTTGAGTATTTCAAAAGTCTCAAAAAAAATCGCAAAACCGTTGTATTTGTGAGCCACAACATGGGTGCTATCAGAGAGTTCTGTAATCGTGCACTCTTGCTAGAAGAAGGGGAGGTCAAGGCTATAGGTAAGGCCGACAGCGTAGCCAGCAAATACGGCCAGTTGTTTATTGACGGGGACACGCCGGCCGAAATTCCTAAAGCTAAAGGTGGCAAGCGCTGGGGGAACGGCGGTATAAAAATTATAGAGGTTAAGCCTTCGCTGTCGGATGACCATGTCATTATTCGTGTTCGCGCCAAGGTCAGCCATCCTTTAGGCGGAGTCGTATATGGAGTTCATATCGTCGGACAGGATGGAATTGAAATTACCGCTATGAATAATCGTATGATTCAGCAACCAGATCTAAACGATTTATCTAAAGGAGATAATGTAGCCTTTGAATGGAAGATATTAAATATCTTTAATGACGGGAAATACTCTGTGACCCTAACCCTTGTTGATGAATCTGGGATTGCCCTTGACTGGTTTACCGAAGCCGCTAGCTTTAGGATAAAACGCCTAGAGCGATCTACCACGGCGGTGTTGCCACCGGTCGTTGTGACCCATAGAATTAGCAAGTAATGAGCAGTCATACTGGACCCCTTAAATCAATTGCAAAGAGGTATCGTGACCGATTCCTTAGTGGTGTAACAAATTCCATTAAGGAACAGGCTACTAAATTAGATTCACTAGCCAAAGCCCAAGCGATAACTGAACAAAAGCTCAGTGCTATACAAGAACAACAAACCAGATTCAATAATTTACAAATTATTGCTGTTTCAGAAAGTGAAACTATAGCCAAGCTACTGAATGGACTGAAGATCTACCTTGATCCCCGGGATATATCGGTTGCCCCTCATCTTGCTCTGGATGGAATTTGGGAACCACATATTACGGCTGCTTGGATGTCGGTCTTGGAAGAGGGAGATACTGTTATAGATATCGGGGCTAATTTTGGCTATTACGGGCTGATTGCTGCTCATCAGTATAGCCGGGCGAAATCAAAAATAATCTTTTTGGAAGCAAATCCTGATTTTATCCCATATATTAAGAAATCTCTGGAAGCCAACTTCCATTTAGATAGATTTCAAGTTGAAAACTTAGCCGTGGCGGAAACCGAAGGGACTGTTATTTTAAATATCTTAAAAGGCTACACTGGCTCCTCTTCTATTTACCCAATTGCTCATATTGATCGATATATGCATGGCAAAATGCGGCTAGAGCTTGACAAGAAGGTCAGAGTTCAGTCGACGTCAATTGATTCATATTGCCTAAGCCACGATATTGGCGAAGTTAATCTGATCAAGATGGATATAGAAGGTTATGAAGATAGGGCGTATCAAGGTATGAGACAAACCGTTCTCAGGAACTCTAAAATCAGTTTGTTTGTTGAATTTACCGCACAAAGCTATGACAAGCCCCAGGATTTTTACAGGCAGATGCTAAAGGACTTCGGAAATGTGTATTTGTTAACGGAGGAAGGACACATCTTGAAACCCAGAAACACAGCCTACGAAAAAGTAGTGGATAAACCCGAAGACTGGATTATGCTAGTCTTTTCAAAAAATGCTAAGTTAGCCAGCCGCTCGGTGTAATCCTTAAAATAGCATGAAAATCTACATCGATTGCAGCCACCATTTTTATTCGAACGAGGGTAGGGGCATAGACCGGGTGGTGTCGAACCTTAGGGTTTATATGCCGGCGGCCTGCGAAAGGCTTGGCGTCGAATGTATTTTCGTGGCTTGGGATGGCGCCAACGGATTTCGGGTTGTAAATCTAGGAGTTAATGCTACTGCACCGCTAAAACCAAAGCATGTGAAAATAGTTAATTTGTTCGGAGTAGTGAGCTATAAGGTAATAAGAAAACTGTCACAATTTTTTGTTCCTAATATATTTTTTTTAACTAAGCACCGATTATCGCGTAACGAAGACCGTTATTTTATCAGCTCTGATTATCCCGAGATAAAGGTTCATAAGGGCGATATTCTATTTTGCCCTGATGCCGGTTGGAATCTACCTATCGAATATCTTGGGGCGATAGAGAAAACCAAGCAGGACGGAGCAACGATCGTGCCGTTGTTTTATGATCTAATCCCAGAAGATTATCCACAATTCGTGGACGCGCGGCTTCAGCTGGCTTTCTCCGGCTGGCTAGATTCAATGATTAAGTTTAGCGATGGGGCGTTGTCTATTTCGGATTCGGTTGGTGAGCAAGTCAAAAAAAATGCCAAGACACGAGGTAAAACAATACAATCTGTAACTACGTACCTGGGTGCTGATTTCGATACCCCAGAGCTAGCGAGCGCAAAAGTAAGTCAGCATATCATTCGTATATTTTCTGATCAACTGCCATATATAATTATTGGCACGCTTGAACCGCGTAAGAATCAAAAGCTGGTTTTTAGGGCTTTTCAGAAACTGTGGCGCGAAGGTGTGAATGTAAAGGTTTGTTTTATCGGCAAGGTCTTGCCACTTTTCGAGGACATATATGAAGAAATGCAAACTACGCCCCAATGGGGACATCTTTTAACTGTGCTGCAGGATGTAAACGATGCTGAGTTATCATTTTGCTACGCTAACGCTAAAGCTTTAATCGCGCCTTCGTTAGCTGAGGGTTTTGACCTACCCATAGTAGAGGCGCTCCGTTACTCATTGCCCGTTATAGCCAGTGATATTGCTGTGCACCACGAAATTGTTAAAGATCAAGTAGTTTACTTTCATCCAAACTCGGCTTTGGCTTTGGCTAGGCTCATTCAAGAGTTTGGGCAAGGTAGATTGATCAAGCAAATCAACTACCAGCCGTTTGTTTGGCCCACCTGGCAAGAGTCGATCACGTTCATGACTAAAACAATAAGCCGGCTAGAAAAAGGATGAGACAGATTTTCTTAGATTGCTCGTATATATATGGAACCGATGAAAGAACCGGTATCCAGCGTGTAGTGCGCAACATACTTAACGAGAGCAAGATGGTTGGCGAAAAGATGCAGCTAGCTATTCACTATGTGGTATGGGAAAGAGGCAAATTTCGAGAAGTGTCTTGGCCACCAGTACAGACGGAGCGGAATAGGCAGCAGCTTCTAAAGCAAGTGATTTGGAAAAGTACACGGCTTATTCTACCCCCTGCCGTATTTGCCCGTGCGGACAAATACTGGAAGATGCTAAAACCAGAGCTTACCAACTTGCTAGATTCTAATAAGGAAACCGGCAACGCCGTGGCTTTCCAGGAAGGGGACACATTAATTTTGCTGGATTCCTCCTGGGGAATTCCGTACTGGCGCGAAGTGGCTAGTGCGAAGAAAGCGGGCGCAAACATAGGTTTTGTCCTGTACGATTTAGTACCGATACGCCAGCCAGAGTTTTCTGATGTAGGCGTTATAGCGGCATTCGAGAGCTGGTTACCTAAATCTATTCAATGGTCGGATTTTTGTCTGGCGATTTCTGAAACTTCACGTCTGGAACTGGTAGCTTACCTAAAAGAGCACGGTTCTAGCAACAGGTTAAGGACAAGTTCATTTAGGATGGGAGCCAATCTGGATGACGGGCATAAACAGATGCCAAGAACCAGTATTAAAAAACTTTTTGCGCAAGCAGCCAAACCATATATCTGTATTGGCACAATAGAGCCGCGCAAGAATCAAGCCTTCCTGATTGACGCTTTTGATAAGTTGTGGCATCAAAGCAGTTACGCCAAGCTGTGTTTAATTGGCCGGACTGGCTGGCATACTGAAGAGCTGATTGGGCGCATCAAAAGACATCCCAAATACGGTAAAGGTCTATTTCTTTTTACAGATATGAATGATGGTGAGTTAGAGCTGGCTTATAAATCAGCTCGCGCCTTGATAGCCCCTTCTTTACAGGAAGGATACGGACTGCCAATTATTGAAGCTCTGCGTTATCAGTTGCCCGTTTTCGCGAGCGACATACCAATATTTCGAGAAGTTGGCGGAGAGTACTGTGCTTACTTTTCGCTCAATTCACCAGATGCTCTGGTCGGTATGATAAGTAATTTTGATGAGACCAATAAATTCCCGGCAATTCACCGAGCGAAAAAATTTCAATGGTTAAACTGGCAACAAAGCACTAAGCAGTTCCTGGAAACAGCACTGAGTTTATCGGATCGAGCAAGTTAGTGCATACGGCGGGGCTACTCGCCGCCAGTATTAGTATCCCAAATGGCTTTGCCAGCGTGATATATCACTAAGTTGCCATCACTTTGTAAAATTAGTCGTGTAACTTCTTCACCGTCCGTATTTGACGCCCACAAAACACCGCCGCCAGCTTGATACAACACTAAATTGCCATCACCCTGCAGTACAAGATTGCTGGCGGTTTTATGCATGGAATTAGTATCCCAAATGGCTTTGCCAGCGTGATATATCACTAAGTTGCCATCATCTTGTAAAATTAACCTATAGCTACCATTTTTCGAAATTAATACGTCACCAACATACAGTCTTTGGCCAGTAAGCAGTGTGTCACTTGGTTGACTAGCTACAGTAAGGTTCTTAGTAAATATAGCACCCGGCATCCAACCGTGATCTTGCCCGTCTGCCACCAGTCCGAAAGATTCGCTGTAAGTACCATCAGTATTCGGGGCAGTCAAAGAAAACTCAAATGTGCCAGTTTGGCCAGGAGCTACACTAGTTTCTATCAGTCTGGCAGGTCGGTTTGTTTCTATCCATGAGTCATCCTTAAACACACTAGTGCGATTGTTAGGATCAACAGTAGCGACTTTGGTAACGGATTGGTCCCACGTTTGGGTGCCGGTGTTTTGTGCCT
>CAZHVB010000010.1:0-7980 GCA_964535365.1 uncultured Candidatus Saccharibacteria bacterium
TACTGGCCTATAATTACCCAGGTGCTGGCATCGGCTTATATTCTAGCAAGATTATCGTTGAGCAACACGGCGGAGAAATCAGAGCCGAAAGTAAGTTGGGCCAAGGTTCGCGGTTCACAATAACGTTGCCGCTTATTAGCTTGCATTAGCTCTTATCGTTTTAGTGCGGTTTCGGCGGCGGCTGGGTAAAGATATTTTGAATAAAACTATTGATCTCGGAAAAGCTACCAGTCTTTGGTACCAGTACGTCCGCCCCGCCAATCACCACACCATTTAGATAATTAGTGGTATCAATAACGACCTGGGTGATATCTGAACTCTTGGTGGACCGCAAGATAAGCCCGATCTTAAGCAGCTGCCACGAATTTAAGTTAGTATCGGTATTTTTTTGAAATATGTGCCAGAAGCGGGTTATCAAAAAGGGGTCATGTTTAACTTGCTTAATGACTTTGTCTTTGACGGCTAGCACAACCTCTTGCTGGCGAGCGGCTCGCCCATAATCATTGCCGCAGGTGCCTTTTCGGCAACGTACATACTTTAAGGCCGTGGCTCCATCTAGGTGATGTGGACCAGCACTCAAGTAAAATGGATCAAAGCCAGAGTAATTAGCATTCGGGTAGGTGGGATCATCTAGCGTTTGCTTAACGTTCACATTCACACCGCCCACGGCATCTACAAGTTGCTTAAAACCATTAAAATCAAGCGCCATGTAGTAACTAATCGTAGTACCGATATTTTGTTTTATAGTGGCTTCAGCTAGAGCCGGACCGCCACCGGGGTAGTGGTTCTGCTCCCCAAGCGTGTAGGCAGCATTGATCCTGGTTTGGTAATAACCCGGAATACTAACATACAGGTCGCGCGGGATACTAATCAGTGCCAGCTTGGCAGGCTTGGTATTAGTATCAATGCTAACAAGCATCATGGTGTCACTGAGCCTATTGGCTTTATCAACACCCAGAATCAGGATGTTTATACGGCCAGTGGCTTCACCGGCCAGTGGCGTGGCTTTGATATATAAATAAGCCGCTAGTACGACGAGCAGTAATAGGCTAAGTAGGCTACCGAAAATTATGGCAACAATTTTTAGTTTGCGGCGTTTGCGCGTCTGCTCGGGACCAACCCTAAGACCGGGTTCGTTAGTGATAGCGCGACCAGAGTCTACGGCGTTAAGGTCGCGTCGGATCTGGCGCGGTTCGCGTGTTTGTTCAGTTGGTTGCATTGATTTGCTGGCTATTATACATCAGATTTAATACAACCTAAGTTGTTATAATAGGTTGTTATGCCTCAACCAAGTTTGGTAAATTCCAATCGGTCGAGCTATAGGGGTCGTTATGATCCCCAAAGCCCAAATCCCTATCAGATTAGCCGCAGCAAAATCGAGTTATTTTGGGACTGCCCACGCTGTTTTTACCTGGATCGGCGCTTAGGTATCGAGCGACCGCCGGGCTTTCCGTTTAACCTTAATCGCGCGGTTGATACGCTTTTGAAAAAAGAGTTTGATGCTCATCGAGCCAGGGGCCAAGCCCACCCGCTAATGAAAGCTTATAAAATTGATGCCATTCCATACGCCAGTGAACAGCTAGATAATTGGCGCGATACTTTTGTCGGTGTCCAGCATCTACATCTACCGACCAATTTTTTAATTTTTGGTGCAGTTGACGATATCTGGCAATCGCCCAACGGTGAGCTAATCGTAGTTGACTATAAAGCTACCTCTAAAAATAGCGAAGTTAACATCGATGCTCAGTGGCAAGACAGCTATAAAAGACAGATGGAGGTATATCAATGGCTACTTCGGCGTAACGGCTTGCCTGTATCAGATACAGGGTATTTTGTTTATGCCAATGGCCGTACTGATAAAAAGGCTTTTGACGCCAAACTAGAATTTGACATCAAAGTAATTCCATACCAAGGCAACGATAACTGGATGGAGCAAAGCCTGGCCGATATCCATGCTTGCCTGAACAGCAGTACCGCACCCAAGCCGAGCGCAGCTTGTGAGTATTGCCAGTACATCCGCCAGCGCCAAATCGCCAAAACCTAAAATATGAAGGCTAGCTATCGCATCGTTGTATCGGGAAGGGTGCAGGGCGTGTTTTTTCGCCAGCACGCCAAAGACCAGGCCGATCGCTTAGGGTTAACTGGTTTTGTTAAAAACCAACCAAACGGTACGGTTTACATAGAGGTAAATGGTGAGCAGTCCAAAATCGAGCAATTTTTAACCTGGTGTAACGATGGATCGCCATCCGCCCAGGTTGAAAAAGTCGAATCTACGCCTGTTAAAAAACCCGACTTCATTGATTTCCAGATACGCTAATTGGAGTTTTCCACAGGTTCTGATAGACTGAAGGTGTATGGACGAGGCCAGTCCACCAAGAGAGATACCCGATGAAAACACGTCGGTTTTGGGAAACCCGATAGAGACGGCCTTGCATAGCGACATCGAAGTCACAGAAGACAAAGCACTTGAGCTTATTGGGCGCATAGACGCTTGCCTTGACGACCTGAAAGTCGCGCGCGACAACTTTATAGATCCACTCACGTATGGTAATAAAGGTGAAGCTAATGACTTTATTCGTGAAGTTTACCCCGACTTGGCCCCATGGATCGTTGGCAAAGCAGACGAAAGATTTTACACCGACGATCTACCACAGGAAGTTCAAGATTATATAAAGGCCGACCCCGACATGTTGGCTCTTCCCAAACCCTCCACCGATGAAAAGGGGAATATTATAAAGGCTCTACCAGCTTACGAAGCAAGGCTTAGGGGATTGTTTGAGCTACGTGCCGTATTAGTTTATGTTGAAAAGTCTAAAAAAAACGATACAACTGAAGAAGCCACAGCCTAACATCGAGTAAGCAATTGGGTATACTTTTGATTGATGGCTTTTGAGGATTATCAGACTAAAGATAGCGTGGTAATTATCTATACCGGTGAAGGTAAGGGTAAAACTAGTGCCGCCATCGGACTTTTGGCTAGGGCCCTTGGCAGTGGTTGGCGCTGCGCTTTCATCCAGTTTATAAAAAGTTGGGAAGTGGGTGAACACCGTTTCATTAAACAAATCGAGCAAATTTATAAATCAGAACTAACATTTTATAGAGGTGGCAAGGGCTTTTATGACCTAGGAGAGATTAGCGCACGTGGCGTTACCAAAGCTCAACACAAAGCCGCTGCCCAGGTAACTTTAGCCTACGCCAGTAAACTTGCGGCAAACGGTAAATTTGATCTGGTGATTTGTGACGAAATCAACGTGGCTTTGCAGCAGAAACTAGTCACCGAAAACCAACTAAAAAGGCTCATAAAAAATAAACACCCCAAAACTAGTCTTTGTTTGACTGGCCGCGGTTTTCCTAACCAACTGCTTGACCTAGCCGACATCGCCACCAACATGACCAAGCTAAAGCACCATTTTGATAATAAATACCTAGCCAACAAGGGGATTGACTACTGAGGCGCCTAGCCTACCTGCTAATCTTTAGTTGAGTTTACGATAGGCGCGTGACAGAACATTGATAAGGTAAGCCAACTAACCCTATATAAAGCTAGTTGCCGAGCTCAACGGGGCTATAATCATTATCATGGTAGGCACAGGTAATAGAAGATGGTGGCAGGCTAAATTGACATATTATAGCCTAATTGTAATCGCCATCAGCTTGTTGTTCATAGATAGCCTAGGCTTAATGATGGCTAACTATTTCATAACCCAGCGTTCGCTACCAGCGCAGTTTGGTGTCAGCTTCTCGCCTCAGTATGCTGAGGATTTGGGTTTAAATTGGCGGGCGGCCTATATAGCCACTTTGACAGATTTGGGCGTCAAACAGCTGCGCTTAATGAGTTACTGGGATAGGTACCAACCAATCAGCGCCAGCTATAACTTTAGTGACCTAGACTGGCAGATGACTCAAGCCGCCGCGCATGGTGCCAGGGTAGTTATTGTGGTAGGTATGCGCCAGCCGCGCTGGCCGGAGTGCCATATCCCCGGCTGGGCACAAAGCCTACTCGCCGATCAGCAATTTTCGGCTTTGTTAAGCTATATAAAAACCGTGGTTGAGCGCTATAGAACCAGTCCGGCACTGGCCGGTTGGCAAGTCGAGAACGAGGCTTCTAATCAGCTATTCGGCGTCTGTCCGCCCTTTAACCGAGGTCACTTTACAACCGAGCTAAACTTGGTTAAAAGCCTTGACTCAAATCATAAGTTAATTACGACCGTTAGTAACCAGATCGGCTTGCCGGTTATCGGCCCGTTCGGCCAGGCTGAGGGTTTTTCAATTTATCGAAAAGTTAATATTAAGCTATTTGGTCACCACGCCTACATCAGCTACTGGTTCATGCCGCCATTGTGGCACGCTCTTAGAGCGGCGTTCGTCCAAGCTTTCCTAAAAAGCCAACCATTGGCTGATGAATTACAGGCCGAACCATGGGGGCCAGATGCAACCCAGAATCTTAGCTTGACCGAACAAGCCAGCTCAATGAACCCGACCCAGCTGGTTAGCAATGCTCAATTTGCACTACGTAGCGGCCTACGCGACGTTTACTTCTGGGGGGTGGAGTGGTGGTATTGGCGCAAGGTTCAATTTCACGATCCAAGCCTATGGGAAACGGCACGTACTATCTTTCGTTCCGTACCGCCTAATTAGGTATACTTTAGCTAGTGGTAAAAATTTATTCATGGAACGTCAACGGCATTAGGGCGGCAGTTAATAAGGGCGCCTTTGAGCCATTTATTAAACAGCACCAGCCAGATATTCTTTGTCTGCAGGAAACTAAAGCCCTAGAAGGCCAAGCTGCAATAGACTTGCCAGCCTATAATGAGTACTGGAACTCGGCCGATAAGCTCGGCTACTCAGGTACTGCAATTTTCTCAAAGTTCGAACCGCTTAACGTGAGTTTAGGTTTTCCAGGTTCAATCGCTTCAAACTACAGCCTGACCGACGATAAAACGCGCGATGCGGCCATGGAGGGGCGAGTCATTACAGCTGAATATAAGCAGTGCTATGTGGTTTGTGTTTACACCCCCAACGCTAAAGACGATTTATCTAGATTGCCGCTACGAGAGTCGCACTGGGATCCGGCATTTTTAGCCTATTGCCAGTCTCTAGATAAAAAGAAGCCTGTTATATTCGGTGGTGATTTAAATGTCGCCTGCGGTCCGGACGATTTAGCCAGACCAGAGCCGAATGAAGGTAAAAAAGGCTATACCAAGGAGGAAAGACAGGGTTTTCAGAATTACCTAGATGCTGGTTTTGTTGACAGCTTTAGATTGTTTCATAAAGGCAACGGCCACTATACCTGGTGGACACACTGGGCCAATGCTAGAGCACGCAATGTCGGCGGGCGAATTGATTATTTTTTAGTCTCAGGCTCACTGCGCTCAAAGGTCAAATCGGCCGATATTTATAGTGAGGTGATGGGTTCCGATCATTGCCCGATCAGTATCGGTTTGGACCTAACACTTTAAATGACAGAGCTGCAACGCCAAACTAACGAGCCACTTTTCCCTGAGGTCTTGTGGAGTAAGCCGATCAATCGCAAAGCCGCTAAGAGACTGGTAATATTAGGCGGCTCGCGCGGCCATTTCCAGCAAGTCGAGTTAAGCTACAAAGCCGCAAATCAAGCCGGTATTGGCGAAGTTAAGCTGATACTACCAGATAGTCTTGCGCCCCAGCTTGGTAGACTTACGGGGTGTTTATTTGTCAAAAGCACCGCGGCTGGCTCGATTTCAAACTCGGCAGCCTCTGACATCTGCAGCTGGATAGATAATAGCGATGGTTTACTTTTAGCTGGGGATTTCTCGCACAACGCCAATACCATTAGCTTGATTGAACAATTGCTCAATGCTACTGACGGGCCGATTACCATTGGCAAAGAGGTTATACAATTAATGCTTTACGCTCCGCAAAACCTATTCGCGCGTACCAATCGCTTGTTGATTGGCGATACCCAAACTTTAGTCAAACTGGCAGCTAAGCTTGAAATTAGCCTGCAATTAAAGCCGCAAGCCGGCTTGCTCAATAAGCTACACCTGCTTGAGCAACTGGCTAAGGTTAGCGCGCTCAACCTGGCTTTGATTGGCGACGATCTATTAATTTACTCTCAAAACCAGTCTAGTTTAACAGCCCTAGCTCAACCCAATGCCGCTTTAGCTAGTGGTTTTCTTGCTACCTATTGGTTACAGCACAATCAAGGCTTTCGGGCTTTAACGAGCGGCGCCTACGCCCTTAGCCAGGCCGCAATCAGTCAGTAATGCCGCATCTGGTGGCGTTGGTCGGAGTCGAACCGACATGGGATTGCTCCCACAGGTTTTTGAGACCTGCGTGTCTACCAATTCCACCACAACGCCTCAGTAGAGGCGGCATACCAAATACTATACAATAGAGACTGATACTGCGAAAACCATGGATCCAGACGATAACTTGGTAAATCAATCATCTAAAACAAGCGTTAATAACCCTGTTTCGGTTCGGCCTGCGGCTGGCGGTCAGGAAGTATTTTCTACTTATCAATTGCCAGCTAGTTCCACTGGCCAAGCAGCCAAGCCCGTAAATGACACTCCCAACCAAGTGGCGGTACCGACAATCCCAACCATAAACACCAATCAAACTCAAACCACACCAGAACCTAATTTGCAAGCTGCCGAACCCCCAACGCAAGCACTATCTAGCTTGCCAGTTATCCAGCCGGGTCAGCATTACCAGCTGACCACGAATGATCGACTGGTCGAAACTGGTGCTGAGCAGCCACCAGTCCAAGCTATTCCTAGCCAGCCCTCGCCAACCAGCCAAGTAAACCCTGTTAGTCAATTAAATTCGGC
This sequence comes from uncultured Candidatus Saccharibacteria bacterium, assembly GCA_964535365.1. Taxonomy (GTDB): domain Bacteria; phylum Patescibacteriota; class Saccharimonadia; order CAZHVB01; family CAZHVB01; genus CAZHVB01. The sequence continues at coordinate 6,813 of CAZHVB010000010.1, forward strand.
TGAAGTGGCTATGACCGACGCGGCCGTACCACCACCAGCTAGCATGGTCGCAAGTGACCAGACCAAAATCGCCAGCCAAATTATTCAAGCCGCCGGTCAGCAAAAGCGGCAGTGGCGGAGACACCTAAAACCGCTTGGTACCTCGGCTTTAATCGGCCTGTTTGTGTACGGAGTCTTTAACTCGCAGATTATTTTCGGTCAGATTAAATATCTAATTAGCCCAGGCGCTAGCGCTGAAGCACCGGCCTTTTTTGACCAAAAGACCGCAGTTTCAGCCGACCCTGTAATCATAATTCCTAAAATTAATCTGAACGTGCCAGTGGTCTATGATGTAACGACCTTTGACGAGACCGCTGTTGAGCAGGCCTTGCAGCGTGGTGTCGTGCACTACGGCACCACCGCTCTGCCGGGCCAGCTTGGCAACAACGTCATCGTTGGCCATTCCAGCAACAACTGGTGGGTGTCTGGTCGCTACAAGTTTGCCTTTGTGTTGCTAAACAAGCTCGATATCGGCGACGTGTTTTACTTAAATTACCACTCCAAGCGCTATAGCTACGAAGTAACTGATAAAAAAATTATTAGCCCAAGCGATACTAGCGCGCTAAACCAAAATGTAAGTGTGCCAACAGTGAGTTTAATAACTTGTGATCCACCAGGCACTAGCTGGCACCGTTTGGTGGTACAGGCTAAGCAGATAGACCCCGATCCGGCAAAGGCTAAACCTGCAGCATCTAGCCCAACACCGACTAACGGCTTACCAGGTGATGGCCAATCTATCTTTGATAAAATTCGGCAATTAATCTAGTTCTGAATTTGTGAAATTTGCAACACCGCACTCGTAGACAAAGTTCCAATAGAATAGATGTATCTACGATCAAGGCTTGAAAAAGCCATAAAACCTGCGCGTGCTGATGTCAGCGCTTCTTGATTGCCACCGTCAAATTCAAATAACTCTAGGTTGCCATTGACTTCGGCTATTAGGTGATCGTTGTCTACCCATGATGGGTCAGCCTGTGGTACCCCGCTGATAGAAAAGCGGAATAGGGTCTGTTGATCAAAATCAAAACTGGCGAAGCTAGCGCCGTCTTGCATAACCAGATAACGATTATCAGGGCTAGCCCACAAGTTTAGGGCTTTTACGGCTGTAAACTGATCAATGGCTGGCTGG
>CAZHVB010000011.1:0-5446 GCA_964535365.1 uncultured Candidatus Saccharibacteria bacterium
GGAGTCAACACCGAAATCAAGATGTAGTATCGGGTTCAAGTCCCGTCTGGTCCACTAAGGTTTCGCTTTTGTGTTTTAATAAGCTTATGGCAAAACGAAAATCAAAAACTCAGGAAAAAGACAGCGCCTATCTGCTAAAAGTCATTCTGTACTTCATTTTAGGTTCCGTTTGGCTGCATCTAAGCCGCGATGCGTTTCCAATCCATAACCTACCTGTAGGTTTAGTAATTGGCTTACTGTTTGCCCAACACGAGCATTTTCAAATTGACCGCAAAATTGAATATTTGGTACTTTTAGCCGCCGCGCTTTTGAGCTACATAGCCCCACTCGGCATCGTGCTGAAAATTTAGGCACAACTACCTCTGGTTGACGAGCGGTAGAGTTTACTGGTAGCATTATAAGCTGATAGGGCTAATGTAGATGACCTCTGACAGGGGTGATGCAGGGGCGTTTTGAGTGTCTATCTAAAAACCTATCAAAAGGAGTTTAGTGAAAGCCTTAATCGGCCGCAAAATCGGTATGACTCAAAGTTATGGTGACCGCGGTAGAGTGGAGCCAGTGACCTTATTGGCGGCTGGTCCTTGCGTGGTCACACAACTGCGTAGCTTGGATAAAGACGGCTACGCGGCTGTTCAGCTTGGCTTTGGTGAGAGTAAAAAAATTGCTAAATCACTAGCTGGCCACTTAAAACTGAGCGGTGCCAAAAGCCACATTTTACGCGAATTCAGATTGTCAAAGACCGATCAGCAGTCGGAGTTTAAGGTGGGCGATCAGCTGGACGTAACCCAGTTTGAGGCGGGCCAGTTGGTCGGCATAGTAGGTACTAGTAAGGGCAAGGGGTTTGCTGGCACTATCAAACGACATAATTTTCACCGCGGCCCCAAAACGCACGGTTCCAAGAGCTACCGCGCGCCGGGCTCGATTGGTTCAATGTATCCGCAAAAGATTTTTAAGGGTAAAAAGATGGCTGGCCGCATGGGTACAGATCGCGTAACTTTACATACAGTCAAGGTTATTGACGTTGACCCAGCCGAAAATCTGCTTGTGGTTAAAGGCCCAATACCAGGTGCCAATAAATCGATCGTGACTATCCTAGGAGAATAAGATGAAAACTCCGCTATTTAGTAAAACCGGCAGCAAATCACAAGCGACGATTGAACTACCTAAGTCAATTTTTGAGGCGCCAATTAAAAACCACGAACTATTAGCCCAGGCCAGCCGAGCTTACCTAGCCGACAGTCGCCAGGCGGGTGCTAAAACCCTTAAGCGTGGCGAGGTAAGGGGTGGTGGTAAAAAACCGTGGCGCCAAAAAGGCACTGGCCGGGCGCGCGCCGGCTCCACCCGCAGCCCTTTGTGGCGTGGTGGTGGCGTAACGTTTGGTCCAACTGGCCAAGAAAATCATGCAGTTCAGTTAACCAAAAAGGCCAAGCGTACCGCTGTTCGCCAAGCCCTAAGCCTAAAGGCCAAAGCCGGCGTCTTGCTAACGATTGAAGACCTAGTTCTCAAAACACCCAAAACCAAAGAGGCAGCCGATTTACTGAAAAAGCTTGGTTTAAGTCGCCGAATACTACTGGTAGTAGATGCTAAAACCGATCCGCTAATCCGGTCGACCCGTAACCTAGCCAACGTTCAAGTGTTGAGTGCTAAATACTTGAACGTGGTTGATATTCTAAGCGCTGACCATATTTTAGTTACTAAGCCAGCTCTAGGTCAGATTAGTGTTTGGCTAGGTGATAAAACAGCCCCCAAACCCGAAACTGTGTCAACTAAACCACCGGCCAAGAAGATTGGGAAGGCATCATGACGACCGTCAATCTATTACCGGTCGTAAGTGAAAAAGCCATGGCTGCCACCGAAAATCAGCATACGTATGTTTTTTGGGTGCCCAAGCGAAGCTCCAAGCTTGCAATCGCCCGTGCCGTCAAGGATCAATTCAAAGTTAAAGTTCAGACCGTGAACACAGCTGTAACCAAGGGCAAGCCAAAGCAAACACCGGTCCAACGTGGTCGTCTGCGCATTAGCGGCCGCCGATCTGATCTCAAAAAAGCCTACGTTAAGTTAGCTGAGGGCGAAATGATTAAGCTATTCGAGGAGTCAAAGTAATGGCAATTCGCAGTTACGCCCCAACCACACCAGCCCGCCGCGGCATGACCAGTCGCGATCTAGCTAGGGTATCGACTCGCAAGCCAGAGCGTAGCTTAATCACTAAGCACAAGATGGTTACCGGGCGCAATCAGCAAGGCAAAATTACCGTTCGCCATCGTGGTGGCGGTGTCAAGCGCTTTTATAGACTGGTTGATTTTAAGGGCGCTTATGGCGAAACCGCCAAGGTTAAAGCGATTGAATATGACCCAAATCGCAGCGCCAACATTGCTTTAATTGAAAACGAAGCTGGTCAAAAGTTCTATGTTTTGGCCACGGCTGGTCTAAAGCTTGGTCAAACACTTCAGCTTGGTGTGCGCACTGAAATTAAAGCTGGCAATCGGGCGGCTTTGCGCTCAATTCCAGTCGGCAGCACGATCCATAATATCGAACTAACACCTGGTGGCGGTGGCCAACTAGTCCGTAGTGCCGGTGCCGGTGCCCAAATTACAGCTAAAGAGGGTAAATATGCCCAAATCAAGTTGCCTAGCGGCGAGATTAGGCTGATTCGGCTCGACGGCTATGCCACGATTGGTAGTGTTGGCAACGAAGCGCATCAAAACATCAAGTGGGGCAGCGCTGGGCGTAAGCGCCGGCTAGGCATCAGACCGCGTGTGGGCGGTAAAAAGATGAATCCGGTTGATCACCCTATGGGTGGTGGCGAAGGTAAAAGTGGACCGGGTCGATTACCGCGTACGCCATGGGGTAAAATTGCCATCGGTGGCAAGACCCGCCGTCGTAAAGCAACGCAAAAGTACATTATCCGTAGCCGCCACGCGGCCAAGAGGTAGCACATGAGTCGTTCACTAAAAAAAGGTCCATATGTTGACGCTAAGCTGCTGGCTAAGCTGCAAAAGCTAGCGGCTGGCGATCGCACCGTCATCAAAACTTGGGCTCGCAGTAGCACAATCGCCCCGGAAATGGTCGGTAGAACCATCGCCGTTCATAATGGCAAGGTTCATGTACCTGTCTTGATTAATGAAAACATGGTTGGTTATAAGCTGGGTGAATTTTCCCCGACTCGTAAATTTAAGGCTCACGGCGGTAAATTAGCTCGCGAAGAGGGGCAGGCCGTAAAAGCCAAAGAGGATAGCAATGCAAGTCCAAGCCAAAGCTAAACAATTAAGAATTACGCCGCGTAAAATCGGCCTAGTCGCTAGTTTGGTGCGTGGGCGCAGCGTGGCTGATAGCCTGGTGATTTTAGAGCACACCCCCAAGCGCGCCGCCAAGCTGCTAAGCACCGCTATTAAAAGCGCCCAGGCCAACGCTGAAAATAATCACAAGTTAGCAGCTGATGATTTGGTGGTTAGTCGCATTGAGGTTGGCTCGGGCGGCATGTTTAAGCGCTATCGGACTGCTGCTAGGGGTGGAATGCATCCAGTACACTATCGGTTCGCAAACGTCACCGTCATTTTAAGCGCCCCAGATAAATCTGACGCCAAGAGGCGCAAACTAGAGGAGAAAAAGTAATGGGTCAAAAAATCAATCCAATTAGTTTTAGGCTTCAGGTAGATAAAAACTGGCAATCACGCTGGTTTGCGAATAAAGCTGATTACCGTAAGTTTTTGGCCGAAGATCTTAAGATCCGCCAGTTAATCGACAGCCACCTAGGCAGACGAGCCGCTATTGCGCGGGTTGAGATTGAGCGTTCACCAAACTTGGTTACGATTACGTTACATAGCGCCAGACCCGGTATGATTATTGGCCGCGGCGGGGCGGGTATTGATGAGCTAAAAAAGCAGCTAGCGAAGCTGGTAGTCTCGCCGATTAAACTATCCATTGAAGAGGTCAAAAAGCCCGAGACCCGGGCACAGCTAGTGGCCGATAACATCGCCGGCCAAGTTGAACGCCGTATTTCTTACCGCAAGGCTGTTAAGAGTAGTCTGGAAACCGCCCGCCAGGCCGGCGTTAAAGGCATCAAAATTATGATCGCCGGCCGGCTGGGCGGAGTTGAAATGGCCCGTACTTATAAAGAAATCAGCGGCAGTATCCCGCTGCATACCTTGAGAGCGGAAATTGATTACGGCCAAGCCGTCGCTAAAACTGGAGCCGGTTTGATCGGTGTTAAGGTCTGGATTAATAAGGGTGGGTTGGAGTAGCTTTATGTTATTACCGCGTAAAACTAAATACCGCAAAGTGCGTAAGGGACGTATCCACGGCTTGGCGCTGAGAGGGAACGAAGTTAGTTTTGGCCGTTATGGGCTTAAGAGTCTAGAGGCTGATCGTATTTCGTCACGTCAAATCGAGGCTGCCCGTCGCGCAATCACGCGCCACATTCGCCGTGGGGGTAAAATCTGGATTCGAATTTTCCCGCATACGCCAGTGACAGCTAAACCGAATGAAGTCGGCATGGGTAAAGGCAAAGGTAGTCCCGAATACTTTGCAGCCAAGGTCAAGCCCGGTACGGTGCTATTTGAGATGGATGGTGTGGACGAAACCTTGGCCCGCGAAGCTTTACGGCGGGCCGGCGATAAGCTGCCGGTTAAAACCAGGTTTGTGACTAGAGTCACGCCGGGAGAAAACTAGTATGAAACAGATGGATGTGCGTCAAAAATCAGCTCCAGATCTACAAGTCATGCTGGCTACAAAACGCCAAGAGTTGACCGACTTAAGACTAGCTTACGCTACCCAGAAATCTAAACAGCACCACAAGCTTGGCCAAACCCGCAAACAGATCGCGCAGCTTTTGACACTTTTACGTGAGCGGCAGCTAGTTGATGCTCAAGGGGGCAACGATGGCTAAAAAACTGATCGGCGAAGTTGTTTCAACCAAAATGGATAAAACGGCCGTGGTAGCAATTACCCGTCTTAAAAGCCACCCGCTGTATCAGAAACGCTATCGGGTGACCAAGCGACTTTTAGTGCACGATCCAGACAATCAGCTCAAGCTGGGCGATCGGGTAGAGCTAGTTGAAACTCGACCGCTCAGCCGTCATAAACGCTGGGCTGTAGCGGCAAAACTAGGCGCTAATAAGGAGCTTAAGCAATGATTCAGCCACAAAGCCGAGTCAGGGTTGCCGATAACAGCGGTGCTAAAGAGCTGATGTGCATCCGTATTTTAGGTGGTACGCGTAGCCGTTACGCGCGCGTTGGTGATGTGTTCGTAGCTAGCGTTAAAAGCGCCATACCGGACGGTACCGTCAAAAAGAAAGAAGTGGTGCGGGCAGTGCTGGTGCGTCAGGCCAAGCCTTGGCGCCGGCCCGATGGTACGATGGTGCGTTTTGACGACAACGCTGCTGTTGTGATTGATAACACTAAAAATCCGCGTGGCACCCGTATTTTTGGCCCGGTGGCTCGCGAGTTA
>CAZHVB010000011.1:5456-7772 GCA_964535365.1 uncultured Candidatus Saccharibacteria bacterium
AGGTATGAAACTCAAAAAAGGTGACCAGGTTATAGTTATTAGCGGCCGGGATCGCGGCCAAACCGGCTCAGTTATTAAACTGTTGCCACGCTTGAATCAAGTGGTAGTTGATGGTATAAACTTAGTAAAGCGCGCCCACAAGCCAAGTAACCAAAATCCCAGGGGCGGGATTAAAACTGAACCGCGGCCACTGGCGGCCGCTAAGGTGGCAATTGTACACCCGAAACATTCAAACCAGCCAAGTCGTATCGGCTACGTCATTGCCAAAAACGGCGCCAAGGCTAGAGTATACCGCCAGGCCAATAACCAACCAATTAAGGAGACCAAGTGACCGAGCTTCAAAAGCGTTACCAGCAAGAGATTATCCCTAAGCTGCGTGACGAATTTCAGATTAAAAACCCACACCAGCTGCCCAGGCTGCTTAAGATCGTAGTCAACGTTGGCTTTGGTGGCCGCCAACAAGATAGCAAGCTGATTGAAACAGTCGAAAAGACTTTGCGCAAAGTAACTGGACAGGCGCCGGTTTTTACTCTATCCAAGCACAGCATTGCCAGTTTTAAACTGCGCCAGGGCCAGAAAATTGGCCTGAAAGTCACGTTACGCCGCGACCGGATGTATGACTTTTTAGAGCGGTTAATAAGAGTGACTTTGCCAAGAGTCAGAGATTTCCATGGGCTAGCGCGCACTAGCCTAGATAAAAGTGGCAACTATACAATCGGTTTTGCTGACCAGGCGGTTTTTCCAGAGTTAACCTACGAGGATACACCCCTCAGCCACGGTTTAGAAATCACGCTGGTGACCAGTTCAACTGACCCAGCTCAGGCGCTGCGTTTATTGGAGCTGCTGGGCTTGCCCCTAGAAAGGAGCGCGGTTCATGGCTAGAAAAGGACTAGTAGTTAAGGCCAGTCGCATACCAAAATTTAGCAGCCGTCAGCTGAACCGTTGTCAACTTTGTCACCGCCGGCGGGCTTACATGAGACAGTTTGGTCTTTGTCGTATTTGCTTTCGTAACCTTGCTAGTAACGGAAAAATTCCCGGTGTCACAAAGGCTAGCTGGTAGAAGTTAATTATGCGTGCCACTAACGATCCAATTAGTGATATGTTAACCCGTTTGCGTAATGGTCTGGCGGTTGGTCTAGTTACGGTTGAAGTGCCAGCCTCCAAACTAAAACTGCAACTGGCTAAGCTATTGAAAGAGGCTGGTTACATCGCAGGCTACACTCAGACCAAAAAGCCCTGGCCGGTGCTGATTTTAGATACTGATATTAATAAAATCAGCCGTCCGGTTACCAGTCTGCGGCGGATTTCTACTCCTGGCCGAAGGGTCTACGTCAATAGCACTTCGATCCCGCGTTTGTTTGGCCGTAATGGTCTAATTGTCATGTCCACACCGCAAGGCTTAATGAGTGGCCACCAGGCTCGCAAAAGGCGGTTGGGTGGTGAAGTAATTTGTGAGGTATTTTAGTGAGCCGAATAGGTAAATTACCAATCACAATCCCAGCTGGCGTGGCATTGGAAATTGAACATGGTGTTGTTAAGGCGACCGGCCCCAAGGGTACTAACAGCCAGCGATTGCCTGGGGCAATTAAGGTTGAACAGGCCGATGGTAAACTTAAAGTTATGATGCCGACTAAGAAGGAAGACCTGGTTTTATGGGGCCTAACCCGGACGCTTTTGGCTAATCTGGTCATGGGAGTGGCAAATGGGTTTGAAAAACAGCTGGAAATTCATGGGGTTGGTTACCGTGCCCAGCTGGAGGGCGATAAGCTGGTGCTGGCCCTTGGTTTTTCGCACCCGATTGAATACCAGTTACCGACTGGTGTGACAGGTAGCGTTGAGGCCAACCTCATTACGCTTAAGGGTTTTGATAAGCAACAAGTCGGTCAGGCTGCCGCAAAGCTGCGCAGCTTTCGCCCACCAGAGCCGTATAAGGGTAAAGGCCTGCGCTACGCGGGTGAAGTAGTGCGCCGCAAGGTTGGCAAAACGGCGGGTAAGGTGGCGGCATGAAGCAAACCATTCTAAAACAGCAGAATCGGTCACGACGCCGCCTGCGCACCCGCGCCAAAGTGGTGGGTACTAAGACCAGACCGCGCCTAGTGGCTACGATCACCGGTCACCATGTGATTGCCCAAATTATTGATGATTCGTCTGCTAAGACTTTGGTTCATGCCAGTAGCATTGGCCATAAGCTGCCGTCAAACCTTAGCACCCGCGCAACTTTTATTGGCGGTGAGATCGCTAAAAAAGCTGGCACTGCCAAAATAAAACAGGTGGTGTTTGACCGCGGTCCAAGGCGCTACCACGGTCGGGTTAAAC
>CAZHVB010000012.1:0-7643 GCA_964535365.1 uncultured Candidatus Saccharibacteria bacterium
ATGCTAAGGTGCTTGATGCCAAAGCTAAAATCGGCACCAGCGTTGAACAAGAGGTAGAAAGCGCTGATTTTGGCCGGGTAGCCGCCCAAACCGCTAAACAAGTGATTTTACAAAAACTGCGCGAGGCCGAGCGTGACGTGGTTTACAAGGAGTTTCACGAACAAGTTGGCACGCTTTTAAACGGTACGGTTCAACGAGTTGAGACGCGGGTGGTATCAGTTGACTTAGGCCGAGCCCAGGGCATTTTGCCGGCCTCAGAACAGATTCCCCATGAACGCTATATGCCTGGCCAGCGCCTGCGAGTATACCTGCGTGATGTTGAAAATTCCAGCCGTGGCCCGCAGTTAATTCTAAGTCGCGCGACGCCGGAATTTATCGCTTTGTTGTTTGAGCGCGAAGTACCAGAAATGGAAAATCATGCAGTTGAAATTAAAGAAATCGCTCGTGAAGCTGGGGTGCGTACCAAACTAGCAGTAGCTTCGACCGTACCCGGCGTAGACCCGGTTGGTACTTTTGTCGGTGGTCACGGTACAAGGGTGCAAGCAGTTATGAACGAGGTTGGCGAGGAAAAAATTGATATTGTACCTTTTAGTGCCGAAACTACAAGTTTCATCACTAACGCGCTTTCACCAACCAGAGTCAGCAAGGTGACGCTTAACAAAACCAACCATCAAGCAACCGTGGTAGTGCCAGACGATCAGTTGTCGGTTGCAATTGGCAAAAGCGGTCAGAACGTGCGCTTAGCCTCTAAGTTAACCGGTTGGCAGATTGATATCAAAGGTGAATCGGGTGGCGGTGAGACTAGTCAGACTGAAACAAGGGTTGTAGAAGTGTCTGCCAAACGACCAGCTAGCAAGCAAGATCTAGAGACGGCGTTGATTGAATCGGTTGACAAGGCTCATGCCGATATCAATCAACCGCCAACTAAGATAAACAAGCCCACGGCCAAGTAGTTGGGGGCCGTAAATCAGATTTATAATTTGTCGCGGTTAGCACTCTTGACCTTTGAGTGCTAACGGGCGTACAATAAAACAGTGGTGACAGATAGCTTGATTAATTTTCAGGTTAGGCTATTTGCAATGAGTTATGATGTACAATAAGTAACAGCGATTTATGAAAGAGCTCGATACTTTTCGAAAATACCTTGATCGACTGACCGAAAACGCTCGCTATAGTTTGGAACGAGCCGGCGAAATTGCCCGAGCTCTTGGCTCGACCTATATTGGTACCGAACACGTCTTGCTGGGCATGCTTGGCCAAGAGGGCGCAATCGGGGCCAAGGTGCTTAATGGTGCTGGCGTTACCTTTGAGCGAGCCAAGCTAGCTTTAAGCCTAACGCCCAAGATGCTGACCAACGCCTCAACGCGCGGTTTAAGTGAGACCGCGAAGCATACACTTAACCTGGCTTTTAAAATGGCCGGTGACTTTGGTCAGGATTTTTGCGGTACCGAACACATTCTGTTTAGTATCCTAAGCCAAAAAAATACCCGCGCCACTATTTTGTTGCGCGATATGAATGCTGATCTAGATTTAGTACGTAGCGAACTGGAACAATATCTTAGCAACCAACAATTTTATTATCAGGAGCAAGCCCGGCGTAGCCCACGACATAGCAAAGGTGAAACGCCAACCATTGATTATTTTGGAATTGATTTAACGGCTCAGGCCCGCACCGGTAAGCTAGACCCGGTGGTTGGCCGCGAAACCCAGCTTCGGCGGATGATCACGATTTTGAATCGGCGAGTTAAAAATAACCCGGCCTTAATTGGTGAACCTGGTGTTGGCAAGACCGCGATCGTTGAGGGTTTGGCTCAGCGGATAGTGGCTGAGCAAGTGCCCGAGTCTCTTATAGGCAAGCGGATCGTGGCGCTTGATCTATCGGGCGTTATCGCCGGAACCAAGTACCGCGGCGAGTTTGAGGATCGGCTGAAACGAATCCTGGAAGATCTACGTAACAACAACGACATCATCCTATTTATAGATGAGCTACATTTAATCGTCGGTGCCGGCGCGGCTGAGGGCGCGATTGACGCGGGCAATATCCTGAAACCGGCCTTGAGCCGCGGTTTGATTCGGATTATCGGTGCTACCACGCTTGACGAGTACCGCAAACACATTGAAAAGGATACGGCTTTAGAAAGGCGTTTCCAGACCATCTTAGTGCCAGAGACGAATGCTGATGAAACCAGCGCTATTCTCAAGGGCCTGCGCCGCTACTATGAGGATTTTCATCGGGTTAAAATTAACGATGAGGTAATTGACGAAACGGTTAAGTTAGCCACCCGCTATCTGCCAGATCGTTACATGCCCGATAAAGCGATTGATATTATCGACGAAGCGGCCGCCCAGGTTCGGATTGAACGCGGTGTGCGCATGAACAGCGCCACCAAAATCATGAGTCAGCAGCTACATAAGTTAGCCAAGCAAATGGAACGAGCGGTTGAAGCCGAGAACTATCAAAAAGCTGCCGAACTTAAAACCCAAAGCGCCGTCTTAGAGGAAAAGTTAGCCCAGGCTCAATATAAAAGTAGCGAAGGTTCAAAACCAGCCGCCCTGACGACGAATGATGTAGCGCAAATTGTAGCCTCGATGACAGGAGTACCGGTGACTAAACTAGTTAGATCTGAAGCCCGCCAGTTAGTTGACTTGGATACGATTCTTGCTCGTCGCGTGATTGGTCAAGTTGAAGCGATCACAGCAGTGGCCCGTGCCATCAGGCGTAATCGCTCCGGGATTGCCGATAGTCGCCGTCCGATCGGCTCATTCTTATTTATGGGTCCAACTGGGGTTGGTAAAACCGAGCTTGCTAAAGTATTGGCCGAGGAACTATTTAGTAGCAAAGACGCCCTGATCAAAATTGATATGAGTGAATTTATGGAACGGCATAACGTGTCGCGTTTACTAGGTGCACCGGCGGGTTACATTGGCTACGAGGACGGCGGTCAGTTAACCGAGCGAGTACGCCGCCAGCCCTACTCACTAATTTTATTCGACGAAATCGAAAAAGCTCATCCCGACGTCTTCAATATGCTTTTGCAAATTCTAGAAGATGGCTACCTGACTGATGCCAGGGGACGCAGGGTTGATTTTTCAAATACAGTCGTAATTATGACCTCTAACATTGGGGCTGGCAGTTTGTATAAAGAAGCGGTTATGGGCTTCAGGGCTGGTATCATTAAACAACAGGATCGGTTGGATAGTTTGCACCAAGAACTAAAAACCAAGGTGCTAGACGAGCTAAAGACGGTCATGCGACCGGAATTATTGAACCGGATCGATCAAATCGTTGTCTTCAGGGCTTTATCAGAAACTGATGTGCGTAAAATCTTAGGTTTACGTTTGGCGGAGCTAGAAAGCCGTTTGATCGAAAAGCAGCTGCGCCTATCAGTTACGTCCGGTGCTCGTAAATACCTAGTTAAAGCTGGCTATGACCCTAACTTTGGCGTCCGTCCCTTACGTCGTGTGCTTGAAGAAGAAGTCGAAGGCCCGATTGCCACAGCAATTTTAGGTAGCCGGTTTCAGGCTGGTGATTTAATCAAGGTTGGCTATCAAGATAAGAAGTTAATTTTTGAATCTGGTCGGGTAACAGTAAAAAGTTCATAACCTAAACCCGTGAGTAAACCACGGCAAATTATTGGCAGACTAGCTATCTTAGCGCTAGGACTAGCGGCCGGGTTAGTTATTTGGCAGCACCAAGCTATTTCTGATTGGTGGGTATTGCATAGCTACCGGCCAACCGGCGAAGTAGTGGCTTTTGTTTCAGACGACAGTTTGACGGCTGAGGGCAAGCGGTTACTTTACTTAGGCCAAGCCCAGATCGATGATAAAACTGCTTTTAATAGCGATTGCCCGATAGGCGAATTAAGACAAACACTTGTGCTCGGCTGTTTCACTGGCTCGCGGATCTATATCTTAGAAATTGATAGGCCTCAACTCACTGGCGTTATGAGCGTGACGGCGGCGCACGAAATGCTACATAATGCTTACGCCAGGTTAAGTGCCGCTAAGCGCGATCAAGTTAACGCTTGGATAACCAATTTTTACCCTACCATTCATAGTACTGATTTGACGCAACTGATCAAGGATTATAAACAAAGCGAGCCTGGCGAACTACTAAACGAGCTGCATTCAATTTTGCCAACCGAGGTCGCAACCCTTAGCCCAGAATTAGAAGACTACTATAAGCAATACTTTAACGACCGCAAGCTAGTGGTGGCGGCTTTTGAAGATTATCAATCGGTATTTGAAAAGCTTGACACTCAAAGAAACCAGCTACTGGCGACGATGTCGAGCCTTAAAACTCAGATTGATAGTCTAGAGAGTCAGTACGCGGCAGCTGCCAATCAGGCTGCGCAGTTAGCAGATCAAATCGCAAGCTTACGAGCTCAGGGCAAAACCGCCCAGTCCAATCAGTTAGTGCCGGCCCAAAATCAAACCGCCGAACAAGCCAATAGTTTAGCTATCGAGATTAAAAACTTAATTTCTGAATATAACCAGGACGTAACCAAAGTAAATCAACTAGCGCTTGAGCAAAACGATCTAATCCAGAGCCTTGACAGCCACCAGTATACTAACCAGTACTAGGCTAATAGGCTTCGAAAATGGCGGGTTAGTTGGGCGTGACGATCGATTTTATCGATTTCGGCTAGACTGACATATGAGCCTAAGTCAAAGCTACGTTTAATGAACTCAATTTCGATTAAGCACGGAAAAGGATGAATCCAGGCGCTTTTTTGTAGCTGGTGAAAACCAAGCTCTTTAAGTTTAGCAACCAAGTTATTGCGCGCTTGACGTTTGGCTTCGGGAATATCAAAAAAAACTATCCGCCAATGCTGATCCCACTTGGGCGGTTTGGGTATCGTCATTTCAGCCAGGGTGATTTTTTGGGCGCGCCGCATACCATCGGCTGCCAGCCGAATCCGGATTCGGCTGCGACTAGCCGGCAAATAGGTAATTAGGTTTTGCTGACGCATGTAGCGCAGCAAGCGGCTATAGGTAGCCGTTCGCTGCTTGGTAGCGATCTGGCGTAAGCTAGACGTGCTTAAAAACGGACTAATGTCAGTATTGCGTGACTCGATCAACATAGTACCGCCGCTGCCCAAAAAACGTACCATATCGTCTACTAGCTGGCTGGACAGTGCGTGTTTGGTCATGATTTATTGTAGCGATAATCTAGGTTTAAGAGCAATCATAAGCGTATACCTTGCGTGCTATACTAAGTGCCAATGGCCAAAGGGTTAGCTACACGTTTTGTCTGCCAAAGTTGCGGCGCATCACAAGCTAAGTGGAGCGGCCGCTGTCCGGCTTGTGGCGCCTGGAACACCCTTCTAGAAGAAGAGCCGAGGCCAAATAGGTTAGGCACTGCTGGTCGCGCTTTACCAACCGCTTTCCTAAATAAATCACCAAAAACTAGCAAAACCAGCCGACTTAAAATCGGTATAGCCGAGGTCGATCGAGTACTTGGTGGCGGGCTAGTAGCTGGCAGCCTGGTGCTATTGGCCGGCGAGCCAGGCATCGGTAAGTCAACGCTTCTACTTGAGATTGCTAACGAAATTGCCAAAACCAGCCGTGTCCTCTACGTTAGCGGCGAAGAGTCACTTGAGCAAATCGAACTTAGGGCTGGCAGGCTTGGCGTCACTAGTGCCAGGCTAGAGTTAGCGACCAGTGTTAGTGCCGACGACATTTGCGCCAGTATCTTGAGCCGCCACTATACCGCAGTCATTATTGACTCGATTCAAACCGTCGCTAGTGCCAATTTTAGCTCAGCCGCTGGTACGATTAGCCAAATCACCGGCAGCACACAGTTGGTTTTGGGCGCTGCTAAACAGACCGGCACATCCGTGATTTTAGCAGGCCACGTTACTAAGGAAGGTAACATCGCCGGCCCCAAGCTACTAGAACATATTGTTGATGTAGTGTTATCGCTAGAAGGTGAACGCTTTAGTCATTTCAAACTACTACATAGCGCCAAAAACCGCTTTGGTCCCACTTATGAGGTCGGCGTGTTCGAAATGCGCGAAGCCGGTTTAGTGGCTGTTGAAAATCCATCAAAAGCACTATTAAGTGAACGTCAGACTAGTGACGGCTCGGTAGTTTTGGCTACCCTCGAAGGCTCGCGGGCGCTGCTGGTTGAAGTCCAGGCCTTGGTTAGTCAAAGTCCATTTGGTTATCCCAAGCGTACGGCGGTTGGCTTTGACCTTAACCGTTTAAACTTACTTTTAGCAGTACTCAGCAAGCGAGCCGGTTTGCAGCTTGGTGCTTCGGATGTTTATGTTAATGTAGTCGGTGGTATTAGAATTAACGAACCCGCCGCCGACTTGGCAGTCGCTGTCGCCATAGCCTCGGCTGCTAGATCCAAGCCAATCAGCGACCGAACAGTTGTTTTTGGTGAAGTTGGTTTAAGCGGTGAAGTACGGTCGGTCGGCCAGCCCGAGAAGCGCATAGCTGAAGCTCAAAAACTGGGCTTTAAGCAAGCGATTGCGCCAGCGCAAGCCATTCGATCGGTTTTTATCAAGCCCGTAGGTTCTATCGCGCAGGCTATTAAATTAGGATTAGGTGTTAAGTAAATGAACGTACTTTTACTAGTTTTGAATACCGTGATCTTACTGGTTTTGCTGTGGCATGTCGGTCGCGAGGGCAAAACTCGATCGGCTCATGGCCAGCCGACCTACTTACTCGACACCAGTGCGCTGGTTGACGGTCGGATCCTAGAGGTAGCGCAAGCCGGTTTTATGCAGGGCGTGATGTTGGTACCGCAGTTTGTAGTTAGTGAACTACACCAAGTTGCCGACAGCGCCGCCGACCTTAAACGTTCGCGCGGCCGCTTTGGCCTGGAATCTTTACGTAAGTTGCAGGCCATGAACCACGTTCAGGTTAAGTTAATCGACGACCAAATGGCTAGCATTGAAGCCGTGGACGATAAGCTGGTGGCCCTAGCCAAGAAAACTGGCAGCGACATTGTGACGGTTGATTTTAACCTTAATCAGGTGGCAAGCGTTAACGAGGTAAGGGTCCTAAATGTTAATGAATTGGCGCGGGCACTTAGGCCATTAGTGCTGCCCGGTGAGCAGATTGCTATTAAGCTAGTGCAAAGAGGTAGCGATCCCAAGCAAGCGGTCGGTTATTTAGCCGACGGTACCATGATTGTAGTCGACCGGGCTGATCGTTTGATCGGTCAAGAAGTGCGGGTTGAAATCAACCGCGTAATGCAAACCGTAGCTGGCCGCATGATGTTTGCCTACTTGGTTCGAGACAATAACGGCAACGATTCTAAAAAAGCCTAAGACCGAAAATTGTCCAGTGTGGTCTAGGCCAGTTTTCAAATCGACTTGCAATTATTGTAAAAATCTCTTGGATTCCGGGCTGGAAAGCAGTTTGACTATTAGAATTGCCACTCACGGCAGGTGGAGTGTCGGGCGTCACGGTGGCTGTGTAATAATAACTTAAGCCGCTTACGGTGTGGGTATCTGTCCAGTTACATGTTATTTTTTTGTCACCGTTGTCAACTATGCAATCGCTACTATCGTTACTCCATGTTTTTGCGAATCCATCAGCTGGATTACCAGGGATATTTTCATACCCCGTGACACTGATCGACTGTATGGGATTTGCGCTGTCAAATGTAACTGTTAAGGAGACATCAA
>CAZHVB010000013.1:0-7630 GCA_964535365.1 uncultured Candidatus Saccharibacteria bacterium
AGAATGCCGTAGCACTGGCGCGGATTAATCTACACATTGAACCTAAAGAGATTGTTTGTATCGTCGGTCCGTCTGGTGCCGGTAAGTCAACCCTGGTCCGGCTTTTGATTCGCGAAGAAGATCAGACCAGCGGTAAGATCATTGTGGGCGGTGTCGATTACGACCAGCTGGGGCGTCACGACATACCACATTTGCGGCGCAAAATTGGTGTTGTCTTCCAGGATTATAAACTCTTGCCCAATCGTAACGTGTTTGAAAACGTGGCGTTTGCGCTTGAGATCACTGGCGCCAGTAATAAAATGATCGAACACACCGTGCCTAAGGTTCTACGTTTGGTTGGCTTAGCTGGTAAAGAAAAAAGTTTTCCGGGCGAGCTATCGGGTGGGGAGCGCCAGCGAGTTGGCATTGCCCGGGCGATTATCCGCCAGCCAAAAATTTTGCTGGCCGATGAACCAACTGGTAATTTAGATCCCAAATATGCCTGGGATATTATCGAGTTACTGCTTAAAATCAACCAGTTCGGCACTACCGTGCTTTTGACTACCCACAACAAAGAAATCGTCAACGCTCTTAAGCGCCGGGTAATTACCTTGCGTAACGGCCGAATTGTAAACGACCAGGAGCGGGGGACTTACCAGTTATGAGCCAAAAGCTGATTACACTCTGGCGGATTACCTTGGCTGGTACACGCAACTTCTTTCGCAACGCTTGGTTATCAATTGCCTCAACCGCAGTCATGACCGTTACCTTATCTGTTATGCTGACGTCGGTAATTCTAAACTTTGCTCTTAACGACGCCCTGACGACCGTGACGCAAAAAATTAACGTCGCGATTTACCTCCAGGATAGCGCCAGTCAAAGCCAGCTCGATAGCCTAAAGAACGATTTACAAAAAATTGATAACGTCACGGCTATTAAGTTTGTCGATAAAGCCGAAGCTTTACGCCGCTATCAAGAACAGAACAAAGGCAATCCAGCGTTATTAAACGCTATTACCTCGACTGAAAATCCACTGCCGCGTTCCTACGAATTAACCCTGAAGGATCTAAACAATGTTCAACCAATTGAGCAGGTGGCAGGTGAAAGCCAATACGCCTCGGTTATCCAAGATACCAGCCTAGGTCAGGACCGGGCCAAAACGATTAAAAGAATTGGCGATATCAAGGCGTTTTTGTTGAAGGCTGGTGTTTTAGGTAGTGCAGTGTTTGCCACGATCGCCATTTTGATTATTTTTAATACCATTCGTATGGCCATTTTTGCTCGTAAAGACGAAGTGGAAATTATGCGCCTGATTGGTGCTACCAATAGCTATATTCGCGGACCGTTCGTGTTTGAAGCGATGCTAGATGGCATTGTGGCAGCCGTGTTTGCGCTCATGATTGGCTACGTTATTCTATTTGTGGGTGGCCCCAAGCTTCTGAGTTACATCGATTTTAGCAATACCTTAAACTACTTCAGCATTCACTGGAGCATCGTCGGCTTAATCACAATTGGTTCTGGTATACTGATCGGCGTGATTTCCAGCACCCTAGCGATGATCCGATACCTAAAGCTGTAGTTGACACATCAGGTTGACAATTACCTAACTATAGTTTAGCATAAGAGTTATCGATGCAGCTGCACTACTCACAGCTAGTTTTGGTAAAATAAAAATCTATGTCTAGATTGCGTTTAATTTTACTTAGTCTGTTTAGCTCGGTCTTATTGGCGGCCACCCCCGTACTTGTTTACGCCACATCCAATGCTGATTTGCAGTCGCAAATCAACGCACTCAATGCCAAATTGGTTCAAAACCAAAAACAACTGAATCAAATTACCGCTCAAGCTAACACCCTGGCCAATAAGCTTAGTGCCATTAACGCCCAAATTGCCGAATATCAGAGCCAGATAGATCTGTCCAATCTTCAGATCAAGCAAACCCAGGCCAAGATCAATGACGCGGCCAACAAGCTAGAACAAGAAAAACAGATTATGTTCGAAAACGCCAGAACGTTATACAAGCTTGGTGACCCTTCGCCGATCGAAATTCTAGCTTCAAGCGATACCTTCACTGATTTCATTAACCGTCAAGAGTACCTGACAACCGTTAAGGAAAGTGTCAATCAAGCTGCTGCTCAGATACTGGCGCTTAAAAGCCAACTCGAAGCGCACCAAAAAGATTTGCAAAACTACGTCAGCCAGCAAAAAGTGCAACAGCAGTTAGTGGTAGAAAAGCGCAACGAGCAGGCTCAACTATTAGCCGAGACCAAAGGCGAAGAATCGCGCTATCAACATCTAGTGGCGCAAAATAAGGCTGCGGTCCAGGCGGCCCAGAATGAATTGAACGCCCGTTTGGCCCAAACCGGTCAAACCGATTTTGGCACCGGCAGCTACCCATATCCAAGTGCCTGCGGCAACCCGTATCCAGCACCCTGGGATCCCGCGGTTGATAGCTGTCCGACTGATTCAGGCGGCTACATCCAAAGGCAGTGCACCTCGTTTGCTTACTGGCGTCGCAACAACATGGTGGTTTTAGGCGAAACCCACTCGAGCTCAATTCCAGGTTTTTGGGGTAACGCCGGTGACTGGCCATACAGTGCGGGGCACGCTGGTTACACAGTTAACTACACTCCCGAAGTGGGTGCTATCGGTGTTATTCCCGGTACGTTTGGGCATGTTTTTATAGTCGAACAGGTGATTGATTCCACACACGTCTGGGCATCCCAGTATAACTTTAGCGGCGCTAACGGTGGTGCGTGGGGTAAATATAGTTACGTCGAGTTCAATACTAGTGGTTTGCAGTTTATCCATTAAACGCTTGATTAAATAGACATCCGGCCCGTTAGTTTGTAAGCTAAAGCCTAATGGCTAAAGTCCATCATTTCAGTTTTAAAACTGTAATCGTAGCCGCCAGCCTAGTTGGTTTTGTTGGTTTTGGTTTCGGCTTTAACTACAGTCGTTTGGCAACTTACGCTAATGACCACCTGTTTA
Organism: uncultured Candidatus Saccharibacteria bacterium; assembly: GCA_964535365.1. Taxonomy (GTDB): domain Bacteria; phylum Patescibacteriota; class Saccharimonadia; order CAZHVB01; family CAZHVB01; genus CAZHVB01. Next base: position 2,971 of record CAZHVB010000013.1, read on the forward strand.
ATAAGGGCGCTAATCAACAATTGCCAAGTACGCTCGACTTTTCAGCCGTCCAAGCGGTTTATGACGCCCTGCGCCAAAATTATGCCAGCTCACTTAACGCCAATCAATTAATAGAGGGTGCCAAACAAGGGCTAGTAGCGGCCGCTGGTGATCCATACACAGTCTACCTAGATCAGGCGGCTGCCAAAGCCTTAGAAGCTGACTTAAACGGCACTTTTTCTGGTATTGGTGCGGAGATTGCTATCAAAAATAACCAGTTAGTGGTCCAGGCACCGGTACCTGGTACGCCGGCCGAAAAGGCAGGGCTGATGGCCGGCGATGCTATCATTGCGATTGACGGGGCCGACACAACCAACATGAGTGTTGAAGATGCTGTAGCTAAGATCCGCGGTCAAGCGGGCACTAAAGTTACCTTAACCATCGTGCGCGGCAATCAACCAGCCAAGGATTACACTATGACTCGGGCGGTTATCACCGTGCCAGCCGTTAATACCTCTCTGAAGGCCGACCACATAGGTTACATTCAGTTGATTCGGTTTGACAGTCAAACCGATAGCGAACTGGTTAAAGCCGCCAAGGATTTGAAAAACCAAGGCGCCACCAAGTTTATTTTGGATTTACGCAATAACCCAGGCGGACTTTTAGATGAAGCTGTGTCGGTGTCGGATGAGTTTTTGGATGTTGGTAAAACCATCGTCCAAGAGCGCCGCGGCGATGAAGTCATTCAAACCTTTAAGTCTAATAGTGGTGGAGCGCTACTTGGCAGCCCGCTGGTGGTTTTAATTAATGGCGGCAGCGCTTCGGCCAGCGAAATTGTGGCTGGTGCGCTTAAGGATAACGGTGTGGCGACTTTAGTTGGCAATAAAAGCTTTGGCAAAGGTAGCGTGCAACAAATTATCAATTTAGGGAGCGGTACGGAGTTAAAAGTGACGATTGCCTTATGGTACACGCCAAGCGGGCGTAATATCACCAAAGAGGGGATTGAGCCAGACGCTAAGGTTAGCCTTTCAGCCGCCGACTTTAATCACAACCGCGACCCGCAGCTAGCTAAAGCCATTTCTATTCTTAGGGCTAGATAGTAATCTCGACAAAGCGTTAAAAACTGGCTAAGCTTAGGTTATTACTTAAGCAAAATCAATGGCTGAAACTAAATCCAAAATCCTGCTAGTAGAAGACGACATTGGCCTTGCCACAGTCTACAAGGCGCGGCTAGAGGCCGAAGGTTTTGAGGTTTATCATTGCGACAATGGCGAAGCGGCTTTAACCGATGCCATTAAGCACAAGCCAAATTTAATCATTTTAGATGTAATGATGCCTAAAATTAGTGGTTTTGACGTGTTGGACATTTTACGTAACACGCCTGAGACAGCTAGCATAAAGGTGGTGATGTTAACAGCCCTATCTCAGCCTAAAGACATTGAAAAGGCGAAGCAGCTTGGGGCTGATGATTACCTGGTTAAATCCCAAGTCGTGATTGCTGACGTAATTGAACGAATCAAGCACCACCTAGGCCTGCCGACTGCCAGTAAGTAAATAGTTAAATCGGCTGTGCTGGCCGGCTTTTACGGGCGTTAACCTAAGCGATGACCGATACCTCGGTGCGTGGCAGACGACGGCCGCTAAAGTGCATTTTGGTGGTTTTTTTAAAAGCAACTTTGCCGGGCCGGCTGGCGTAGATTGTGTAATCACGCCCTAGGCCGGTACCTGGCCCAGCTAGCTTAGTTGAGCCGCGTTGACGCACTAATACCTCGCCAGTTTTAACTGGTTGACCGGCAAAACGTTTCACGCCCAGCCGCTGGCCGGGTGAATCCTTCAAGTTGTGAGTTGAGCCTTGGGCTTTAGTGTGTGCCACGTCTAAAAATCCTTACATTTATGAATCAAGTAATTCTATCTTATGAAGAGGCTGGTAATCAAGCCACACCTAAGCTATCAAGCAAGTTTAATCAAGGCTAATCCGATATAATTTATGTGTCATGAAACGTCTTAGGCTATTGATCGAGCACGCTGTAATCGCACTAACCATTTTGGTGCTTTTAAATCGCAAAGACATAACAGCGTCGGTTTTACTGATCCGGCAAGCTAACTGGCCGTTGCTACTTTTAATTCCGTTTGTGCAGACTACCAGCTTTTTTGCCAAGGCTAACCATTATAAAGTCACCTTACGTAATTTTAGATTCCATGCCTGAAGTCATTTTAAGCGTTAGCGAATTCGTAGAGCTTATCAACCAAACCTTAGAGTTTGCCTATCCGAACGTGGTAGTTGAGGGCGAGGTATCTGAGTTTGAAGTTAAACAGGAAAAGTTGATACATTTTAGACTGAAAGATGTAGCCACTAGCGTAGAGTGCTTTATGACTGTCTGGGGATTAAAGTTGCCGATCGAAGACGGCATGAAAATTCGGGTGGTTGGCCATCCTAAACTTACCAAGTGGGGACGCTTTAGTCTTAATGTGCGTGTCTACGAATTAGCTGGCGAAGGTGCTTTGCGAAAAGCCTATGAGCTTTTAAAACAAAAACTGGCTAATGAGGGTTTGTTTGATGAATCACGCAAACGGACTTTGCCGCCTTACCCAAAATCAATTGGCTTAATTACGTCACATGAGTCCGATGCTTATAAAGACTTCATTAAAATCTTAAATGAAAGGTGGCGGGGTGTAGTGATCCGAGTTGCGCCGGTGCAAGTTCAGGGCGCGACCGCGCCCGACCAAATAGTAGCCGCCATCAATTATTTTAATCAGCTGGCTGAGCCAGTAGAAGTGCTGGTCTTGACGCGTGGTGGCGGTAGCCTAGAGGATCTGCAAGCTTTTAGCACTGAACCTGTAGCTCGCGCGATAGCGGCCAGCCGCACCCCAACTATAGTTGGGGTAGGCCACGAAGCTGATATTTCCTTGGCCGATCTAGCGGCTGATGTACGCGCCTCGACTCCCACCGACGCGGCGCGTAAGGTAGTACCAAACCAAGTCGAAATAATTACCCACCTGGCCACGATCAAACAGCAGCTGGCTAATCTTCTGGAACGTGACATCACCCAAGCACGCGAGTCGTTAACCCACGACATCTATAGCTTAGAGCGTTTTATTGCCTGGCCATTTGATAAATTGCAACAGCTGTCTAATCGCCTGCGCCAAACTAGCTTGGCGGCTAGCTATCAAATTGAACGTTCGTACCACGACCTTAGCCAATACCAAGCCAGTTTGAAAAGTGGCTTGACTCAACTTATCAAAGACCAGATTAATCAGCTAGTGACTCTAAGCCGCACGCTTGTTAGCGTTGACCCCAGCCGAGTTTTAGCTAGGGGCTATGCCATTGCCCGTAAAGCCGGCCAAATCGTCCGTTCGGCCAGCGGTATCAAGCTCGGCGATGAACTCGTGCTACAATTGGCGAAAGATCAACTAAAAACCGAGGTGAAAGATGTCCAAGCCGACCGATAAACTTGACTTTGCTAAATCGATGCAGGAACTCGAAGCAATTGTGCAGGCACTAGAAAGTGGGGAAGTCAATTTAGACGCGGCTTTACCAAAGTTTGAGCGTGGCATGGAACTAGCTACCCAGCTTAGAAAATACCTAAAGACGATTCAAAACAAGGTCGAAATCATCAAGCAACGTTTTGATGATAGTGCGTCGCCACCCAGCCAAGGTCCAGACCAAACCTAATGGCACTTTTGATTTTGCTCGCGCTTGGGATTTTAATTGGACTGTTTGCGCTTGGTTCTGTTAAGGGCGCCCCATTTCTGCCGACTCGACCAGCCCGCTTTGATGCGATTTTTGATCTGTTTAACCTAGAGCCAGGCGATAGGCTACTAGATATTGGTGTTGGTTCTGGCGCGCTGCTGCTGGTTGCCGCCAGGCGTGGCATCAAGGGCACTGGTTATGAAATTAATCCGATTCTATATTTATTAGCTAGACATAGAACCCGCAACTACCGTCATCTAGTTGAGATTAAGCTTGGTAACTATTGGAAGCACCGTTTGCCTGAGACTGACGCAATCTATGTCTTTTTGATCACTAAATACATGCTGCCTTTACGCCACAAGTAAGAACGAGAAGTGATTAAACCGACGCTGGTGGTTAGCCATGGTTTTAAAATGCCAGGTAAATCGATCGAACGCGCCACTGGCGACCTTTACTTATATAGTTTTGGCGGCTAGTTAGCCTTGAGCTTTAGCTTGCCGAGCGTAAGCGCTTTAGAGTAAGATACAGGGCAAGATGCAGATAGTCCGGCCCCATAAACCGTATCAAGTAGGCGGCGAAATCAACGTCTTGATGGCTATGGCGGTGATTATGACTATTATAAGTATTGTCTTGGGGGCAGTGTCGATCTATTACATTGGTCAGTATAGCCAAACTAAGGCTACTGCCAACCAGCAAAAAACCGATGCCATAGCCCAAGCCAAAACCGAGCAAAAACAAGCTGATGACGCGGCTCTTACTCAAACTCAGCCCTATCGCACCTACCAAGCTCCCAGTGTGTTCGGTGGTTTTTCAGTCTCGTTTCCTAAAAATTGGAATCTATACGCCGCTATCGATGAATCAGCCACCACTCAGCTTAATTTATTTTGGAACCCAGATTTAGTGCAAGCCGATCAAACCTACGACGGCAGCTATGCTCTGCGCGTGACGCTCACTAGGCAGCTTTATACAAGCGTGGTTAGCAGCTTTCAG
>CAZHVB010000014.1:0-1651 GCA_964535365.1 uncultured Candidatus Saccharibacteria bacterium
AATAAAGGGCTGTGGCTTCACTTTCGATATTGGGATTAGTAGCAATAATGAGCTCTTTAACTTTGCCCTGCTTGATGCGTTTAACTAGGGTCGCGATGTTTAGCTGGTCGGGCCCAATGCCTTCCAACGGTGAAATGACACCACCTAGCACGTGATAACGGCCACGGAACATGCCGGTACGCTCCAGTGCCACAACGTCAAGCGGATCCTCAACTACAGCCAAAACGGTCATATCACGATCATCGTCATTACAGATCACGCAAACTGAATTTTCGGATATATTAAAGCAAATGCGGCAGGTTTTAATACCGTTGCGTAGTTGGCTTAAGGCTCGGGCTAGACTGTCGGTCTGCTCGGCCGGCGCTTTTAGCATATAAACAGCCAGCCGCTCGGCAGTACGCGGGCCAACCCCGGGTAGGCGACCAAACTCATCAATCAAAATCTGTAGGCTCTGCGGTAGCATTGCTTACGATAGGCCAGGAATGCCAAGATTGCCAAGCGCTTTCATTTTCTCAGCCGCTACTTGCTGGCTTTTACTAATCGCTTGGCTGATAGCCGATTCTAGCCAGCGCTCTAATTTTTCGGTATCCGCGGCGACCACCAGAGCGTTATCTAGCATAACTCTTTTGATCTTTTGCTCGCCGGTGATCTGGATCTTAACCGCGCCGTCACCAGCTTCAACTTCCACCACTTCTTTAGCTAGTTGGCTTTGCAGTTTTTTCAGCTCCATCAGGGCCTTAGTTTTTTGAAACATCAATCACCTTCCTTTGCTTAATCTACTCTATTGTATCAGATGAAGAGGTAGCTTTTGGTTTACCTGCTAAGGCTCAATGCCGTGGTCGTATGAGTCAAACAGTACTTGTGGGCCACGGCGTCTTTGGTTTGAAGGTCCGTGATTAAGTGCCAGTTGATTGGCACTTGGTCGAAATAGCTTTGCTCGCCTGGCTTACCGATCATCCAGACACAATACTCGCCTGTTGGGTGAAGGTCGCTAAAGTTACGCACAATTAGCTGCGGTTGGTCGTAAATTAAGCTGCTTTCGTTATAGCCGTTCACCCCGTTTGGAGCGTAAAGCTTAAGCGGTTGACCAGTGTGGTTAAAGTAGCTGAAGTCAAAGTAAACGTAGATTTCACCGGCAATTAGTTCATCGCCTGGCCGAAACTGTTGGCTAACCAAGTCGCCGACTGCCTTCATTTGGTGATTGCTTTGATCATATACGTTGTGAATACCGATAATCAGTACAATAACTAGTACGGCAATCAGTAAAGGCCTTAGTTTATCCAAGATATTGAGCGGCTTAAGGTACAGCAGGCTAACTATAAGCGGGTAAAAAGCCACAGCCGCAAACACAAAATAGCGGTCAACGTAAATCGGCCGGCTGATGATTGAAACCACAAAAACGGCGGACGGGCCCAAAAAAGCCCAAGTGGTAAGTAGCCAAAGACTGGCACGCTTAGTTGCCTCTAGGCTAAAGGCCAGCAAGCTCAAACCTACGACCACCCCCAAAATTGCCAACCGAACTAGAATTGATAAGGCACCAAGGTTCGTAAAGGTCAGAAACTGACCAACCGTACCAGGCAAAGTGCCCAATCCCACCGGCGGAATCCAAAACGCGCCTTGCACGCGTGTAAATTGGTGATATGCGACTGGT
>CAZHVB010000014.1:1661-7576 GCA_964535365.1 uncultured Candidatus Saccharibacteria bacterium
ATATGCGGCTGGTAGCCACGGTAGAAACAATAGCCCGATCAAACTATTCGCTAGCCACCAATGTTTATTTTTAAGCCCAAGTTTAAATTTACTTTTTGGCTCATTCAGTGTGCGAAATGTCACATACAGCCAGTGAACCACAATCACAAAGACGCTATAGTAATGGGTATAAAGCGCTGCCGCCATAATAAAGGCATATATATAAAGTAGTTTAGGGTTTTTGCTATCTAGTGCTTTAACCAGTAGGTAGGTAGCAAGGGTCAGCCAAAACGCTACTAAGGCATACATGCGTGCCTCTTGGCCGTAACGCACCAAAAACGGGGCGATTGACATCACAAGTGCGCTAGTTTTAGCCGCGCCGCTACCGAATAATTTTTTGACTAGAAAGAAAATTACCGCAATTGAACCTAAAATAGCGGCGGTACTAAGCGATCTAACAGCCAGCTCGCTAGTACCAAACAGCTGCATCCAAACATGCAAAATCAGATAATACAGTGGCGGGTGGACATCGCGGGCAGTACGAGCAATGACGTTCGCTAGCGAATGTGGCGCCAGCATCAGACTAAAGCCTTCATCGTGCCAGATATCGGATTTGGAGATGAAAGATAACTGGACAACAGCGCTAATCAGTAGCGAACCTGCTAACCACCAGTGTTCGTGGCCTTCGCGACTGAGTTTAGACCATAGTCTCTTTAAACCACTCATAAATGGTAGGTTTTATGCTTATACTTGCCGCTTATTACATTAAACAGAATAACAAATGGGTCTTTAAACTCCTGGATGGCGATTTTAAGTGGCGATTCGCCGGCTAAACCAACCTTTTTAGGATCTTTCCAGTCTGGCGCCTCGATATATTCGATCTTGTAGCCTAATAAGCGCGCGATTTTCAAAACCTCAACGTCGAAACTCCACTTGGTTAATCTTTGGCGCGGGAAAATCGCTTCGGCAGCCCTAGCTGAAAAAACCTTAAAACCACATTGCGTGTCTTTGATACCTGGCACTAACAGTATTTGAACCACTAGGTTAGCGACTTTAGTGATGGTTTTTCTAAGCAAACCTTCATGGATGCGCCACAAATCGCGTACGGCGATGCCAACATCACCGTGTCGTTGCATCAGATCATAAACGTCATTTAGATGTTTTAGCGGCGTAGCTAAATCGGCATCCATGAATAGCCGGTAACGACCCCTGGCCTCGAGCATTGCCAGCCGTACCGAGCCACCCTTGCCTGGGCTAGTGGAAAATTCAATTACCCTTAGATTGTTAAACAGTTTGGTTTTTGATTTAGCCACCGCTGCGGTTGGATCGCTAGCAGGCGTGATTACAATCACCTCGACGTTATCAAACTTACGGTTAGCGTCTAAAAAGGCCGCTAGCTTACTTAAAGAATCAGCGATGCGGTCACTCTCGTTTTTGCTTGGGATGATGATGGAAAGATCAACGCTTTGATTCATTGACCTATTTGATAATTTGATAAACGGTATAAAGCGTAGTGTACGGCCTTTTAGCCGAATTAACCGGTTGGGTCGTGAATTTGCTACCATTCATTTGCAAATAGTCAGCTACGTTCATTGCTGCGCTTTGAACAGCCACGATTAACTCAGGTCCTGTGATCGGCAGGCCGGCTAGTGTGTCAGGTTCGATCCGGCTGTAGCTAGTTTTATGGTAGGTTAGATACTCAATTGTTTTATCGCTATAGCCATCGATAACCACATAGCGGCTACCGCTAAAGTCGCGCTGGGTATTTAGATAAGTCGCCATTTGAGTGGCATCTTCTGAGTAAGCGTTAAAGGTGTTGGGGTCGTTCGCCCAAGCTACAAAGTAACGCTGATAATCGTAAACTAGGGCTAGGGCAATCACTAGCACTAGTAGACTAGTCATAGCTGCAAGCGCGCTTGGGTTCTTAGGGAAAACCACGCGCCAGCGCTCAATGGCTTCAACTATGCCAACACTGGCTAGAATATAAACCGCCGGTATAGCGCCAATCGCCCGTAAGCCATGCGGAATACCCTCCGCTGTTAAAATTTCAGGGATCAGCATGACACCAAAAATCAGCAATAGACTAAAATAACGGCTGTCTTTAAGTCGCACTAAACAAATCACAACGCCAAACAGAAACATGACCCCGACCAGGGCGTTTAACTCAGGCGCGCCACCCAGATTTTGGCGGTAATTAGGGTCACCCCGCCAATTGAACATTAGAGCCGTTTTACCAACAGTGCTTAAGAGGGTTTTGAGCGGCCGACCGTTATTTAGCCCAGGGTTAGTGAAACTGACTGATGAACGACCACCGATTACATCACCAGGGTGGCGAAGACCATAAACAGCCATCGGCGTAATTACAATCAGGCCGGCCACAACAGCCGCTAAAAATGGTTTGATAAAGAGCCTGAGCTTAGACTTCAACTTAACAGCCGCCATAACAAGCAGTATCGCCACGATTAACGGTGTTACCTGCCAGGCAATATAAGTATAAAAGCCGGCCCCGTAGGCAGCACCGGCCAAAACCCACCAGAATAGTCGCTTTTGCTTAATCGCTTTGGTGGTAAGCCAGGCTACAAGCGCGATCATTAGCGGTATCATATTGGCCCTAAAACCGTCGCGGCCAATCGTAACCGACCAGGAGCCACTGGCCGTAAATAAAGCGGCGAGTAAAGCCGTGCGCTTATTGAACCAATCTTTCACCCAAAGATAAGTCAAAAACACGGCTACCACCCCGATCGAGGCCGGCGCAATGCGCAAAGCCAGGGCAGTGTTACCGAAAATTAATACAAAAATGGTTTGCAAGAAAAAGAACAATGACTCGCGCGGCCCATTGGTGTTATATAACGGCCGGATGTCGCCGTGCAGAATACGCTGAACAATATCAAGCCCGTTGGCGGCTTCATCGGGATGTAGACCGGGTGGCAAGCTATTAAGTTGCCAGAAGCGAAAGAAAACTGCTACCAGCAAGATTAGTCCTAAAGCAACAGTCGCTCGGTGCTCACTAACCCACCGCGTTAAACTCTGAAGACCCTTTCTCATCGTTTGAAGACGACTCTTTTATACCACAAGAAGTTCCAAACTAATGCAACCAGAACACCAGCTAGCTTAGCACCATTATTAATAATAAAGTTTTTGCTAAAGGCATTGCCAATAACGGCGTGTACGATGTTATAGCCAACATTCAACGGACCTGTCCAGGTATACTTGAAGAAGTAAATCACCCCGCTTTGAATCACGTAAGCCGACACGATCGAAACCAAAACAAACATAATGGCTTGGCGCAGCCGCTTTTTGTCTTTAGATTTGAAAACAAATGTCCGGTTTGCAACGAAACTAAACGTCATGGCGGCTGTAGTGGATAACAGGCTAGCAAAAATGACCGATAACTTAACGGCATTGAAAAAGACGTTATAAAGTCCGAAATCGATAATGGTATTAAAAATACCAATCAGGCTAAAACGACCAACCTGTTTGGTGGTGGCGTATTTCTCGTTGGTTTTAGTTTTAGCGTTCAAACTTCTACCTTTCTGATTGGCTTAAGCATAACCGATTTATAATCCGAAAGCAAAAACCGATTCTAGCTACGGCCCTTGTCGAGACTGCGAAAGAGTAACTTCTCTGGATGAAAGTAGAGCTCAATCTGGCCGGTCGGGCCGTTGCGGTGCTTAGCTATCATGATATCGGCGACGTTTTGGCGCTGCGTATCACGGTTGTAGTACTCCTCGCGGTAAATAAACATGACCACATCGGCATCTTGTTCAATCGAGCCGGACTCTCTTAAATCAGCCAGTTGCGGAATCTGTGGCGAGCGACTTTCTACACTGCGGCTAAGCTGACTTAAAGCCAGAACTGGAATGTTTAACTCACGTGCCAGGGCTTTTAGGCTGCGTGAGATTTCCGACACTTCCCAAACTCGGCCCTCGCGAAAGTTAGTTCCTGTCATCAATTGCAGGTAATCAATCACTAGTAACCCCAAGCCCTGCTCTAGCTGCATTCTTCTGGCTTTAGTGCGCATTTCCATGGCATTAAGACTTGGGCTGTCATCCACAAAAATCGGTGCTTCGGCTAATACCCCCATAGCTTCGCCTAATTTAGCAAAGTCGGTATCCTCTAGATTTCCAGTGCGTAGCTTCCACGAGTCAACACCGCTTTCGGCTGCCAGCAGGCGATCGACTAGTTGATCTTGGCTCATTTCTAAGCTGAAAATGCCGACCGGTACGCCCTCTTTAATTGCCACATGATGGGCGATGTTGAGCGCTAAGGTGGTTTTGCCAATTGATGGCCTGGCAGCCAGCACGATCAGGTCGGAGTTTTGCAAACCTGCCAAAATGTAATCAAGATCACGAAAGCCGGTTGGCAAACCGCGTAGCTTATCGCGGTCTTTGTGTAATTCGTCCAAACGGTCAAAGCTTTCGGCCAGCACATCGCCGAGGGGGGTAAATGACTGGGTTAGGCGCTTTTGCGAAACCTCAAACACTTTTTGTTCAGCCTGGTCAAGCAGCGTTTCAACCGAGCTGTCATCACTATCTCCATAAGCTAAGCGAATAATACCTTCGGCGGCGCTAATTAGACGGCGCATAACTGCTTTTTGGCCAATAATCTCGGCATACTCAGTAATATGAGCAGCGCTTGGCACTAGATTAGCCAGCTCGGTTAAGTAGGCTGAACCGCCGATCAGTTCTAATTCACCACCGTGTTCTAATTTTTCCGAAACCGTCAAAACATCAATCGGTCGGCGTTTTTCGTATAGCTGAACCATGTGTTTAAAAATTATACGGTGGCGGTGTTCATAAAAATCATCGGGCCGGACTTTTTCGGCGATTTTAATCATGGCTTCTGGATCGAGTAGAATCGAACCCAAAAAACTAACTTCCGCGCGCAGATTTTGCGGCGGTAACTTAGCTGTAACTAGTTCCCCTTTTTTAGTAGTGGCCACTCAAACCCTCAAGTTGACTTAGTTTGATTATACTCGCCCTTGGTTTTGTTCAGTATCGGCGTGCTGACTACTTCGCCGCCCAGAATATCCAACACGTTATCTACCACTTCACGATCGGTTTCGGCTGCTTCTGGTTTAGCATTAGCTACTGGCTGGACTGAACCACTAGCCGCCACGCTCACAGGTAGGGACCAACCAAAAACTTTTTCCAGAGCCTTTTCTAGAATTTGACGATTTTTACCTTCCTCTAGCCGGTGCTTATGAAACTGAAAGCGAAAGCTGACCACCAGCTGATCGTTAGCCTCATCATAGGCCTGAGTTGATAAGCGCAGTAGAGCGTAAAGCGAGTTATGATCAGTTTTAACAAGTGATAGGGCTTTTAGCCAACCTGATTCGCTATATTTAACAGTGCTTGGTTTGGGCTGTATTCCACGATCAGCCTTGACCGGCTTAGCAGCGGAACGAGTTGTGGTGATTTTGGGCGGCGGGGCTAAACTGATTTTATTAAGACCAAGGCAAAAATCGATTAGTTCCACTTCAAGCGCGGTCCAGCTTAGAGCTAGGCTAGCCGCTAGCCTAGTTAACCGGCTAATTAAATTAGTTAATTTGGCAAGCTCGATTTCGTTTAAAACTCCTATGTCAGCCGGCTTAGTCTGCAGTTTTTGGCGTAAAGCCTGCTGCAGATAAGCAATCAGCTGTTGACAAAGCTGATGCAAGCTAACTGATTGAACTTGCCATTGATCGACTAAATTAAAAATGGCCTGAACGTCGCCTGTGCCAATCGCTATCGCCAATTGGTCCAGGGCCTCGGTTTCGACTAGGCCCAACAGTCTGCTGACTTGAGCAGCATCAACTACTTGGCCAGGCGCTAAATTCGCCACCTGATCTAGTAGGCTAAGCCCATCGCGCACGCTACCACTAGCAGCCAGGGCGATATCGGCTATGGCCTGGTCATCAATTTTAATCTTTTCCAGATCGGCGATTTTACGTAAAT